>NZ_JBHZPG010000002.1:0-291753 GCF_042788005.1 Peribacillus sp. YIM B13472 | reverse complement strand
CAGGCGCTTGCGCCGAGGAGGCTTGGCAGACAGTCGGCGGAAAGGGAGCGGATTTCTGAAATCAACTGGACCTTTTTTAAAGTAAAAAGGTCCTTTCATTTCTGGGGGAATACATATCGTATCCCTCTTTTTTTTGTGACAATTCTGCAAACATATAACTGAAATTCATGAAATTTTAGTATAATGACTTGTAGTAAAGTGCCTTCAGGAGGAGTTATTCATGAACATAATAATGCGTTTTCTTATCAACGGGCTGGTATTGCTCGTTATTGACTGGCTTCTCGACTCCATCACGATTAAATCTTATGGAACAGCCTTGCTGGCGGTTTTTATATTATCGATCATGAACTTGCTGGTAAGACCCATTCTCCTACTTATCACATTGCCGATCACCATCCTGACGTTCGGGTTGTTTTCTTTCATTATCAATGCCTTCACATTCCAAATCACTTCCTATGCCGTCAGTGGCTTTGTAATAAATTCTTTTTGGGGAGCTTTAATCGGATCATTGTTATTGAGTTTCATTCAAAGTCTACTTATAAAACAGAGTAAAAAAAACCGTCAGTAGCATGCTGTGCTGTTGGTTAAAACTGTAGACAAACTCGATTTCATCGAGAGTTTGTCTACAGTTTTTTTTAGGATCTACATACTGAAACAATAAGTTGGATGCTGACGGTTTTTCGTATCATTTTCATTTCCATAACAGCCTTCGATATTTCCCGGGCTATTCCCCTAAATTCCGCTAAGCTTCACTAGCCGTTTTCTTTCATTTTTGACAATAATCTCCCCATAACTATACATATAAAATCGACTTCTCTGGAAATCAGTATCAATCGATTCATGGAATGGCTTCTTACCGAAGTGGTATGAACAGAATCCTGTAGATGCCTTCGAGCTTAATCGAAATGAAATCATTTATAATAAATGTAAGCATAATCGGAACCCTTTCATTGATCATCTGAATGGGCCCTCAGCCATCTGGTGGAAAGAGTTGTCCTGTTTTTCAGGGCAGCTCTTTCCACTTACAAAGTCTAAATTTTTAGAAAAATCACATAATTATATTTTGTTTGAATAGCATTCTAATAGTTTTGAAAGATTATAAATACGAGGAAAAAAGATTGGACCACTTCGTGGTAAGCGTTTTCATTTTTTCTCTTTACATTCTTCCTATTAAAATATATTATTTAATTGTAATATTATGTGAAAAATCAATAAATTTTATGTATTCTCCTCTACTAGTGATAAAATGCTAGATAGAGAAAATTAAACTCCAACATAGAAAAGGGGAAAAATATGCAAAACTCCAAAGAATCTCAACTACATAGAGGTTTGGAAGAAAGACATATCGCATTAATGTCTCTTGGCGCAGCCATTGGAGTCGGTTTATTTCTCGGCTCGGCATCTGCGATAAAATTAGCCGGTCCAGCCATAATCATTTCCTACGCCATTGGCGGGCTTATGATCTATCTTATCATGCGTGCACTAGGGGAAATGGCGATTAAAAATCCTGTCGCAGGCTCTTTCAGTCGCTATGCAAGCGAATTTGTCGGTCCTCTTGCCGGATATATAACCGGATGGAATTACTGGTTCGTTTGGATTGCCACCTGTATGGCTGAAATTACGGCAGTCGGAATCTATATGCAATTTTGGTTCCCTGGGACTCCACAATGGGCTTGGGCGTTAGCCGCACTTGCCATCATGACGACGGTTAACTTTCTTGCTGTAAAAGCTTACGGTGAATTGGAGTTTTGGTTCGCCTTAGTTAAAGTAGTTACGATCATCCTTATGATCGTTCTTGGCTTCGGAATGATCATCTTTGGTCTGGGGAACGGCGGAATCGCGGTCGGATTCGGCAACCTTGTTGAACATGGAGGGTTTTTCCCTAATGGGATTTCCGGTGTCATCCTCTCTTTCCAAATGGTCATGTTCGCCTATTTGGGAATTGAAATGCTTGGAGTAACCGCAGGTGAAGTTAAAAATCCTGAAAAATCCTTAAAAAGAGCCATCGATACCGTTTTTTATCGGATTTTACTTTTTTACGTTTTAGCTCTGACAGTCATTTTATCGATTACTCCGTGGGATCAAATGAATGGAGAAAACAGCCCATTCGTTATGATGTTTGATAAAATCGGTATACCAGGCGCAGCAGGAATCATTCAGTTTGTCGTACTGACAGCGGCCCTTTCATCTTGTAACAGCGGGATCTTCAGTACAGGAAGAATGTTATTCAACCTAGCGCAGCAAGGGGAATCACCAAAAAGTTTCGAACGTACTACAAAGTCAGGCGTTCCTGGCGTTGCCATCATCGTTTCGGCTGTCGTACTTCTTTTCGGTGTTTACCTTAACTACATGGAAGCCGATAAAGTTTTCACTTACGTCACAAGTGTCGCTACATTCGGTGCCCTCTGGACATGGGGAACCATACTTGTCACACAGATCATGTCTAGACGGAAAATGAGTCAGGGAGAAAAGCAAGGCTTGTCTTATAAAATGCCGCTTTTCCCATTCACTTCTTATTTCACTTTAGCCTTTTTAGTATTCGTAATGGTAGTACTCGGTTTTTCAGCAGATACAAGAATCGCTCTAATCGTCGGTCCGATTTGGATCTTACTATTGGTAGCCCTGTATTATGTGACTGGCTTGCATAAACGGAATAGATAAATGTCAGAGGGTGCCCAATCTATTGGCACCCTCTATTTCTGCATTTCACCTTTTACCCCTTCTTTTGATCACCCAATGGACCACCGCACCAGCTCCGCCTAAAATAATGAGGATAGGCAAGTTTCCTATTATGAAAACAATGATTCCTGAACCCGCTTTAAGTAATAGATTCGCACTCGTTGCAAGTTGTTTCTTCGTTCTCTCCCATGTATTCAATTCCTTATTATCAATGCCCGGCACAACTATCCGGTCCTGTGATAACGTGATGGTAACCGTCGAATATGAGGTTTGGTTTTCAAGATACTTCATTTGCCCGGTCAGCTGCTCTATTTCTTCTTGCACCACGGCAAGATCGGATGATATTTTCAGTAAATCTTCCGTCTTCTCAGCATCCTTCATGAATGCAAGTAACCTTTCCTCTACTGCCCTCTTTGATTTCAATCTTGCTTTTAGATCAACATATTGCTCCGTTACATCCTGTCCTGTCACATTCCTTCCGACCACTTCTGAAGCCTCGCCCTCGCTATCGGCCAGAAAATCCTGAAAATGGGATTCAGGGACCCGAACAGTGATCGTTCCTTCCACCAGTTCTTCATCTTCCCTGTATACATTGGACTCGACCACATATCCGCCATATTCAGCCACCTTATTCTCAATCTTCATTTGTGCTTTTTCAAGGTTCTTCACCTTCAACTCAAGCTGGGCTTGATGGATGACCTTTCTTTCATCCGTCATCCCTTCCTTTTCCGCTGCTTCTTCCTGCGCCTTATTCCCGGAAATTGAAGCGTCCATTTTACTATCCGCCGTTTCATCCTGTGCTTTAGATGCTGAATCATCTTTTTCATTACTGCTGCATCCAGCAAGTAAAAGTAACAAACAGAACATAAGCATCATTGTTTTACGGTTCATCGGTATTCCCCCTTTTCTTAATAGTACCGACGTGTAATTTGGAAGAAAGTTACACTTGGTCATTAAAGGGCATGTTTTATATTCATATGAATAGGTAAAAGTATAAGAACATCCAAATTATGAAGAAAGAAGTGGATTCATTATAGATTACGGAAAATTCGCTAAAAGTTTATTGGTACCTGTGGTCGGAGGTTCACTTGTGGGTATATTCGCCACAAGGAATTCAAAAGAAATTTATGATAAACTCAAGAAGCCTCCATTTGCGCCTCCTTCCTGGACTTTCCCCGTTGCTTGGACAAGCCTTTTTACGATTATGGGAATAGCGAAATATCGCATTGCATCCAAAGAAAAAGAATCGAAGTCCGCTGAACGCCTCTATGATACTCAACTAGGGTTGATTTCTTATGGTCTTTTTTATTCTTCAAATGGGGACTGCGTGGAACAGCCTTTATTGAAATGGCTGCACTGCTGACCCTGATTACTTTAATGGCATTCGAGTTTTATAGAATAGACCGTGCATCCGGTTTAGCGATGATTCCCTATATAGCATGGGTCACCTCGCTATTAGGATTGAACTTTTCCATTTTCAGAACCAATTAATCACATAAAGAAGCGCCCCTTGTATCAAGGGGCGCTCTCTTTTAGAGTTTCACGAGTAAATGCTCAATTTTCACGAGTAAACCCGCTAAACTCACGAGTAAATGCTCAATTTTCACGAGTAAACCCACTAAACTCACGAGTAAACCTCAATTAATTATTGATATTCGTAATTCTGCCTTCAATTTCTGCCGTGATCTTCCCGCCTTTAAAGGTTTCTTTCACATAGTTAACGAATGCTTCCAGGTCAGCATGTCCAAACACACGCTCTTTTCCTTTCAGGACGGTATAGTTATCACCGCCGCTAGCCATGAAATCATTGACGGCCACCGTGTATGTTTCGGTATCCTTAATCTGTGTTCCGTCAGCTTTCTTCAATAAGGTGACACGTTCGGTGACAGGTTTACTGAAGTCGGCTGTATAGCTCAGTCCAGAAATTTGCAAAGTTTTCGGAGATCCTTCGACGACCCATTGCTGTTGAAGCAGCGTTTTCACTTCTGCTCCAGTCAGTTCCAGCTTAACCAATACGTTTCCGAATGGCTGGATTTTCGCTAAATCGGAAAAAGTGACTTCCCCCTTTGGAATATCTCCACGAATTCCACCTGGGTTCATGAAGGCAAAATCGGAGTTCAAATCTGCCTTCATCGAATCGGCAATTAAATTCCCAAGTCCCGTTTCCTGTGTATAGGCATTGGCTCTTAAAATTTTCTCATCCGTTGTCCCAAGCGGTGCCTTCAACTCGGGGAACATGTCTAGGTAGTCGTTAATGAATTTCGTCGTCCCGGCATCCGGCGTGATGCCATCTTGTGTAACCGTAACAATCTCAGCCGACCTTTTGACAATATCCTTTGTGTTTGGATCGATTTCCAAATCCACATCTTCAAAAGCCGTTCCATAAGAGTAAGCTTGTACAATCAATTTATCATCCACATAGTTGTTGACCTTTGCATGATTATCTCCGGCTAAGATCACATCTACTTCATCATCCACGGCATTAGCTAAATCAGCCACTTCGCCTGTGATGACCCCTTCCTTTTCCGTGCCTGGGTCATGTGAGATGACCACAATCGATTTGACGCCTTTATCTTTCAACTCTTTAACCGCCTTATTTACGGCAGGTGCCTGTTCTATGAATTCCACATTCTTAATGCCATCCGGACTTACTTTTTGAGGTGTCGCATTCGTGACTACACCTATGAACCCAATATCGACCCCGCCGACCTTTTTTATGACGTAAGGGTCCAAAATCGGTTTTTTCGTGTCTTTATATACGACATTGGCTACTACATACGGGAAGTTCAATTTATCGAATAACACATCGGATGTTGGTGACTTACCGCCATTGATTTGAGCCATAAGGGTTTCTACCCCTTTGTCGAATTCATGGTTCCCGACAGTGCCGACATCGAACTTCATATTATTCAAAAACTGAAGCGTCGGTTTGTCCTGGATCAAAGAAGAAACGGGAGCACTTGCCCCAACAGCATCCCCTGCTGATAATAAAAGTGTATTTTCAGGATTTTCAGCTTTACGCTGCTTCAAGTGCGCAGCTAAATAATCAGCACGCCCTTGTTTGATACCGCCAAAATCGGAAGTGGTATCAAGCTGGCCGTGAAGATCATTGATCCCGAGCAGTTGCACCTTGACGTTTTCTTTCCCCAAATTGAATTTGTAAATGCCAAAGCCTTTATCATCCTTTTTGCCTGTATAGGAAATCGCGCTGTCTTCATTTAAATATTCCGCACCTTTTGGTGATGAGGTGAAGGTAACGTTCACCTTGCCTGAAATCGGGGCGATCGACCAGTTATTATCAGCGGTTGGATTGATCTCACCCTCTTGTGTGATGTAATCCATCAAGATCTGGCGATTTTCATCCGCAGAGTCAACTACATATTCGCTGCCCTTGACGCCCGGGAAGTTCCCCCCGCCCGAAGCACGGTAATTATTCGTCACGACGATGAAATCTTGATTCGAATCCACTGGTTCACCATTATATTTCAAATCTGCAATCCTGCTGGAATCCGACACTTTTATCCCTTTTTCATCATAGCGCGGAGCCTTGGTGACATCGATTTGGTACGTGACGCCGTCAATCACATCAAAATTATAGACGGCAAATTTTCCATTAAGCAGCTCCTGTTCCTCAGACTTGGCAGGATCGATTGTATTATATTTCCCTGCAGACATCTCAAGCCACTCTTTAACCACGGACCCTTTGATCTTGATTGCCTTCAAGGTATTATCGTATAAATATAGATCACCGGCGCTGCGAATGGTCAGTCCGCCTTCCTTGATCTCGGTGAATTCCTCGACTCCATTGCGACCCGCTTTGAAAGGGGCTCCTACAGAGAGAATGGGTAAGTCTTTGTATTCTGGGCGGTTGCTTTGGATGTATTTCTCTACATACCATTTCTGTGCGCTCGTCACGACCTGTACGGAAGGATCGTCTTGCACAAGGGCGAAATAACTATGAATTGGGGCTGTAGTCGTTCCAATTGGCGTATTAACATACTTGATCGTTCCTTCGTGATCCTTCTTCACGGCTTTGACGACAGACGCATCTTCAGCTGCTTTTTTTCCTGTTATTTTATCGTTGATTGCCCGAGTTGATGAATCGGAATTGACGACTTTCCATTTTCCCTTGATATTTTGGATATCAAGATCTATGATCCCGAGATTACTGCCGCCATATCCTGCTTGAACGGCTGGTACACCATTGATGGTACCCTTTTCATTATCCACGCCTTTAAGGATTTTCCCTTGGCCATCTTTGAATAGGCTGTCTAAAGAAGCCTCATCTTGTGCCGGAAAGACCTTATGCGTATGGGAGAACGTGATGGCATCGATGCCGGATACCTTGCTTAATGAATAGATGACATCCTCGGTATTCTTGGTGTCGCCATTAAACCCGGAATGTGTGAGCGCCACGATGACATCCGCGCCCTTTTTCTTCATTTCAGGTACATATTTATTCGCTGTCGTGACGATTTCCTTTGTAATGACCTTACCGTCAAGATTCGCTTTATCCCAATCCATGATTTGCGGAGGGGCAAATCCAATATAGCCTATTTTCACTGACTTTTCATTTCCATTGATGTCTTTTACCTTCTTAGTGACGATTTTATAAGGCGTATATTTATTTTTATCATTCTTTGGATTGTTATCTTTATCTTTTTTATAAACATTGGCATTGACATAAGGGAAGTTCGCATCGTTGATGGCTTCGTCTAAATAAGATAAACCATAATTGAATTCGTGATTGCCGAATGTGGCCACATCATAATCAAGCAAGTTCATCGCTTTATAGACAGGGTGGACCTCCCCTTTTTTCAGTGGTGCTATATTCGCTTTGTAAGTACCTAGCGGGGTCCCTTGAATAAGGTCGCCATTATCCACTAAAACACTATTTTTCACTTCTTTTCGTGCTTGTTTGATTAATGTTGCCGTCCGCGAAAAACCGACGGAGTCTGATACGGCATCCTTATAATAATCATAGCTTACTAGATTAGTGTGTATATCCGTCGTTTCCATGATCCTTAGTTGAAATGGTGCATCCGAAACGGAGGCTGCCAGGCTGTTGCCGAAGTTACTAGTATTGCCGTTATACTTGGAGACAATCGATACTTTGACCCAATAACCCGATTTGTACGAGTTGAAGTATGCAGAGAATTTTTGGGCCGATTTAATATCCGCCTCAATGGCTGACTGTGAAATGACCTTCGTCCCATTCATCAATTGGAATACAACGGTTTCATTTCCTTTGTTCCCTTTCTTCGGTGTGACCGTTACAGTCGCTTTTGTGCCTTTTGTGTAATTAACAGTAGGAGCTGTAATGATAAATGGTTCAGTCGTGACCGGTTTCTTGTTAGTCTCTTTTGCGGAGGTCTCCCCCGGTAAGGTAAATGGGGCTGCAACCAAACTCACAGCAAGAATCGGGGCGAGCATCTTATTAACATGCATCTTGAACGACATACTTCACAACCCTTCTATTTTTTGTAAAATGCTAGAATAATATATCATGATTTTGTCGAATAAGCGCCAAAATTTACCTTAATATTATGAATTTTGAATAAATGGTACTTTTTAACCATTTCCATTCAGAGACAATAGCTCGTTATACCTTCATTTTTGTATATAATCATCATCGAATCCGATTGAATCCTTAGGGAGAAAGTTCCCTATTAATAAAAATCTGGCCTAGATAGATATCAAAGTTAAGGTCTATACTTCAATGAAACATTTTGAAAAAAACTGGGAATTCCTTTCAAAATAAAAAACTGGTAATGCAGGTTGCATTACCAGTTTTACAAGTATAAAAGCCTATAAAGCCCGATTTATTAAACTGGCTGATACCGGTTCGATGCCCATTTCCCTCGACCAGATGGACAGCTGGCCTATATGGTGAATTTCGTGCGCTATCAGATGGCGCAGTATCATGCCTTTTTCGTATGTCCCCTCCATCCAAGATGGCTGTATCATTCCTTGCTCATCTTCAATGGAATGGGAATTCAAATAGTCCATGACCTCAGATTGATAACGGATAGATAGATCTTCCACTTTTTCGATCGTATCATAAGCGTCCAAATCGATCGCTACATCAGGCTTCCCTTGTATGGCCTTGATCCAGCTGCATTCGACATCGATAATATGGGCAAGTGTCTTCAGTATATTGCCCATCCCTCCTGTGCGCTGCCGTTTCAGTTCCTCACTCGGTAAGGCCCTGCACCATTTGAACCACTCACTTCGCACCTGCCAGTTATAAATGAATAATGTCAACATCATCCCAGCCCCTAACTCTTTGTCGTCCCCTTGTATTGATAATAATCCTGTCTTTGGATGGTTTTGAATCCACAAGATTCATAGAGTCTTAATGCATGCTCATTAGTCGCCTCGACCTCGAGAAAAATATCATATCCCAGCTGGCATTGTTCGGCTACTACCTTTTTCAATGCCTTTCTGCCAAGTCCTTTTCCCTGGTATTTTGGCAAAATGGAAAATCCATAAATCCATGCTTCCCGGTCTGAGTGATCAACACGGATCTTACCGATTGCGCGGCCATCCTTTTCAATCATCATGGTTTTCAGAGTATCCTCATATAGGATGCGCTGATAATAATCCTTCGCCTCTTGTTTCGTAAATTGGAAACATTGAATATCCAGCTGAATTTCCGTTTCCTCATCATCTCTCCGTGAAGGGCGAACGACTGCATCACCATAATCGTAAAGCTCCGTTTCGGACCACTTCATTTGAAACTCAGAAAAAGCAAACTCACATGGTAGCTGTTTCAAAAATGCAGTCCCTGAATCGGATTGGGCAGGTGAGTTCAAGAGAATCAACTTATAGTTGCGCTCCACTGCACTCCTTATAGCCTCTTCCATAAGCTTTGTGAAAATGCCCTGCCTCCGGTAATCAGGATGCACCATCCCGCACATCTCCACTTTGTTTCCAAAATCGTAAAGACCAATAAAACCAACAAGCTTCAATCCATCATAGTGAAAAAAGTCATTCTTATGCACACCATTTCGACTGCGAAGCGTTTCCCAGTTCAGCTTTAAAGTAAAACCTTCCCGTTCACATTCTTGCTGTAGGATTCGAATATCTTCTAGCTGTTTATCCTTCAAATTCTCCACCCCTTTTCCATATTATCATTTTATTACCAAAAATAAGAAAAGCAGCATCCTTTTACTTGGATGCCGCATACTATTCATAAGTTTATTGATGTATGTTGTTTTTTTAAAAGTATTTTCACTTTAATCCATAAAACTAAAATCGTACGAGGGGAGGATTTCCTATCTAATTCCATTGTCGGATGAATTATAGTAGTAAAATGATTCCAAATGACGATTATTTTTTACCTATTTTATGCTATATTCCAAATAATGGTTTACCATTATTTTACTTGAGTTCAAGGGAGGGAATTAATTATGTCTTGATTTTCAGTGTACCCATTTCTTTATACCCGAATTCCGGACCCTTTTTAGGATTAGAATCCGAAATTCGGTGTTTATCACCTGGCACATTACGTCCTGAGGTTATCGTCTTTTCGTTTTATGAGCGGACTTTTTTAAGTTCTCTACGTCCGTTGTCAGTTCTTTTAATTGTTTACCGAAGCGGAAGAGCAAAAACATAGAAACGACGAATGGATAGCCAAATTCGCTAACTAATGAAACCCACACACTAGCATCCTCAATCATCATCCTCTTCACCCCTTTTCTTGTATCTGATATCTAAAGTGAAACTTGTTTAAAAAAATCAATCTAGCACTATTGATTTATGGAAAAAAGAACAAATGTTCCTATATAATTGATTTATTCCCCTTGTCTATCACTTTATTAATTAAAGGAGGGATAACAATGAACCAATTAACTTCTCATTTTTTTTCTCATTCATTGGAGTTTCTGCAGCAACAGTACTCATCTTTCTTTGAACAACCGATCATTCAAGTATTTTTACAGAACCCAGAGCATTTAAAGATTTTTACTGAAACTCTTGATTCCCCTTCATCCCACAACATTAGTCATCTCAACGAGACTTTCAAAATTTTCTATTACCGGGCTAAAGTATACAAATACATGTGCTCCTTAATTTACTTTTTCTCTGTTGATTTTGATAAAAGGGCACGGAAGCAGCGGGAACGCTATCGAATGGTACTTGATGCGACACCAAGGGATACCGGCGGATTGATCGATCTAATCGGCACCTTGGACGTTCAACTTGAAAAGATGGGGGAAACGAATGAACTCGCTTCACACATAAGTGATGAAGAGATGATAAAAGCCTTGAAGAAGTTAACAGCCAAACAAAGCCTGGTATTGACCATGATCTTTTCCTACGGCCTATCCAACAAGGAAATTGCTGCCTATTTCCATGAGTCGCCACAGAATATCTCAAGCATCCGTAAACAAGCTCTAAAAAAACTTCGAAAGCACTATATGGATGAGGTATATGTTAGAAAGGAGAAAAGCCATTGTGGATAAAAAACTGTCAAAAGAAGAATTGTTGGATCTCATAGACTCTTTGAATCCTAAAATAAAAAAATCGTTAAAAAACACGAACTATCAAGACCGAAATGATTTGGAGCAAGAAATTAAACTCAAGATCATTGAATCATATGAAAAAATCGCAGCAATCGAGGCCCCTAATTTTGAGGAGTTCCTTGCAGAATTCTTTACTAAGCAAAAACAATGAAAAAGTACCAAGTCCAGAGCAAGGATGCTGGACTTGGTATTTTTTTCTGGATATCAGTATGATGGTTTCAATGTCAGCTTATCACCTTTTGGATCGTCCATTGTGGTTTTGTGATAAGTACCTTCTGCCCAATCATCAAGCTGATCGTGGTACCACTCACTTTTAACGTTACCTGATTGACCCGGGCCAACGAGGTGATATCCTTGATTCATGTCTGATAGGTCGATGACGAATCTCCAGGAGCCACCGTGATTAACGGTTCCATCATCTAAAAATGCCGCTGCCTGTACGGTGACACTGCTACCGCCTACCGGTATTCCGCCGCCGGTGTTAAATAAATAATTTAACGGGGCGACACTCGATAGCGGGTGGTTAAACCTGACCTGATGATAGTCTCCCCATTCCCAATCAGCTATATCGTCTCCTTGTGATTCTTCAAGTTCCGTTAACGTCATCTGTAACGACTTGGCAAGCACCTGCTCAAGCCCGCCTGCCTCTTCAATCCAAGGGCCCGGCTTACCGTCCAGCGCACGCCTTAGTAGTTCATCAACGGCCGAACGCCTTCCATTAAAGAGGTTGAGCGTTTCCTCCGGTATTTCTTCCGTAAGCAGAACATCCCCTATTTTTTTCATCCAGACATTAAAAATCATCGGTGCCGCTTCATCAACGGAATCAATATGATTCCATTTCTTCAGAATCGTTAGTGCCTGGCCTTCCTGTTTCCCCGATGGACCTTTCAATACATCCACGAATTGAGGAACAAACTCCTTGGCTTGCAAATTCACCTTATCCATCTGCAGGCTTTGCATATCCTTGGCCGTAAGCTTTTTATTGGCTTTTAAAAACTCCTGTATCCTCATCTGACGGTACGGCTGCGCCCAGTTATTGCTGATATGGTAAGGGTAATCATCCGAGATGACTTTATTATTCGCTGTCGAAATGAATCCCTCTTCCGGATTCACCGTTTTTGGAAGTTCATCAAAGGGAATAAAGCCTTTCCACTCAAATTCATCCGTCCAGCCAGGTACAGGCAGCATACTATCGCCTTTTTTCCGGATTGGGATTTTCCCATTCGCCTTATAGGCAATGGTCCCATCGGCTGAGGCAAAGACGAAATTCTGTGCCGGCGTTTCGAATTTCAAGAGGGCCTTTTCGAATTCTTTCCAGCTTCCCGCTTTATTCATATTCAGTACAGCTTCAAGCTCGGCGGATGGATCAAGTGCCGTCCACCTTAATGCAAGCACGGTATCTTTTCCGCTTTTCCCGGCAAACTCGGAGACCACAGGTCCATGGCGGGTAACCGTCACTTGATAGTCAAGTGTTTTACCATCCTTCACCTTGATGGGTTCGTCCAAGATATCGGCTTTTTCCCATTTACCTTTGTAGGAGAATTCTTTCTCGTTTTCCGGGTTTCTCCTCTCGATATACAGATCCTGAACATCCGGACCAGTATTGGTCACACCCCAAGCGACCTTTTCGTTATGACCAAGTATGATTCCCGGAATCCCGGCAAAAATAACACCGCTCACATTGACTGACGGGGCCTCCAAATGCATTTGATACCAAACGGATGGTGTAGCTAATTCCAGATGGGGATCATCCGCCAATAACGGCTGACCGGAATCCGTTTTCTTGCCTGAAACGACCCAATTATTGCTGCCGTTGAATTCATAAGGAATAACGGCCCCGGCAAAACTTTTTTCAATATCCAGTTCTTCCTTGCTGATGATATATGGAGCGCTCTTTGGATAATCAGGAAATAAATCATATGCTTTTTCCCTTGGGAACGTTTGCAGCAAGTACTGCCTAAACGCCTGATCCTCCCAGTTCCCACCTAAATCAAAGGCCATATATTTACCGATGGTCAGCGAATCGACTGGTGTCCAAGGCTCTGGTTCGTATCCAAGCAGAGTGAACTCCGCCGGCCATTTCCCATTCTCCATCAATTCATCGATATAAAGATTTACCCCCTCGGCAAACACATCCAAGGCTTCTTTCCCGTCATTTGAATATGCTGCATAAGAGGCTTCAGCCGCCCGCCTCAAGCCAAGTGTGCGGAAATACTTATCATTTTTGACGGTTTTCTCACCAATCACTTCACTCAATCTTCCTGACGCCTGACGCCTACTTAAATCCATTTGAAATAAGCGGTCCTGTGCTTGGATATACCCTTGGGCTAAATACAAATCATGTTCATTCGCTGCGTTGATATGCGGGACCCCACTTGAATCCCTCACCACCGTAACCGGTTTCAAAAGACCTGGAAGCGATATTTCCCCCTTTGTTTCCGGCAAGGATCTTGAAAGAAATACATTTGCAGCTATCAAAACGGACAGCAAAAGAATAATCAGGATACCAAAACTCCATAGCGCACGCTTTCTCCACTTCCGTTTTGGCTTTTGCTGAGGTATGGCAACTTCCATCGCTTCATCTTCCTCTCCCCTTAAAACTCTCTTTCTTTCTATTTTAGATATTCCGCGTTTATCCCCATCTTTCCTACCAACTTCCTTACATTCTCTCTCTTTATTTTCGAAAGGTTGGAAAGGCGCAAGGTCGGATTTCACTCGCAAAAGGACGGATTATTCCGAGCAATGTCGAATTACTACCGAAAAATTGCTCCGATAAACTTTGAATCAAATGCAAAAACACCGATACAATGTATCGATGTGGCAGGGGATGCTAGCTATTTGCAAGAATGTATTCAATCACTTTATCTGCATCGTCTGTATAAAAGAGAGCTTTATCAAAGTCATGGGCCGCCTTCGTCTCGGCTTCCATGTATTCAATCCGGGAGAGGAGACCAAAGAGCCTCTTCCATTTATGAGTTTTCTCCAGAAGTTTTCTTTCCCTTTTTATATCCTCTGGTATGAATTCATTTATGATAAAACATGGGTCGGAAAATGAAGGGGTCTGAAAACGTTCGTTCAAGGCTCGCAATTTATCCCGATCCCATTCCACCCTTATCAAGTCCGATATGACCGAGATATTTTGGACCGAGTCGAGGATGCGTTTGGACAAAACATCATATTCTTCATCCTCCAACCCTTTATCCGTCATGATTCCTACACAATACCATTTTTCATTATGATCAGGTTCTTCGCTTTTCTTGAAAAACACTCTTCATCCACCTTCCTTACAAGCTTTACATGTCCTATTTAATTCAAATGAAAATCAACATGTCCGCCCACGTCATTACACTATAACATGGAGAAATAGAGATGGGCGATAAAATGAATGTTAGCCTGACATAGAAAAAAGATACCCTGAAAAAGGATACCTCTCATACTGGCAAAAGAGCCAGTCCCCTTTGTTTAAACAGATATTCCATAGCCTGCCTGAACGATAGAAAGGCTTTTACCCGATTTGCAAAATCAAGTTTGACGATCTCTTTCACGACATCAGGGGTAAAACCGACAAAAATCGTTTCCGTACCCATCAACGCCAGTGCCCCCACTAATTGATCCAGCAGGGAGAGCATATTGCTTTCCTTCGTAAAGGTAATTCCGGAGAAATCCATGATCAATACTTCCGCATGCAAATCTGCACATTTTTGCAGTACAGTCGATTGCATCGACTCCATTCTCCAATCGTCAATCCGTCCGATCAATGGTAAGAGCAGCACATCCTTTAATACGGTCTGAACAATCGGGGTGGACAGTTCTTCCATGACTTCCTGGTTTTCTTTTATCTTCCGCAAAGAATCGTTTGCCATTTTCGCCATTTCTTTATAATGATTCACGTAACTTATACTCACACAGTGTATGAATTGGTCCAGGATTGCATCTATTATCGAGCTTGCCTTTAGCAGAATTTCAATGGAGTAATAGCGATTGCTTACCTCTTCTTCAATGAAACTCCAGAAAAGATTACGTATCGCTTGAGCTTCCTCAATATTCTTATCTAAAGGAATGCCCATATCCACGATGCGCTTACCTATTTCCATACCCGTTATTTTCATACTTTCCATCGCTTGTGCCTTTCCAAGAATCAAGGCATCTGCATGTATTTGAATAAGCTTTGACCGTACCTCTTTACTCGTTTCAAAATCATAGAGCGGTTCCTCTTCTTCAAACAACTCGATATGCTCCACTAAGATATATTTAAATTTTTCAATTTTTTCACCGATCATTCTTAATTCTTCCATATGGACCTCCCATACAGGGCTTTTATACATTTTATCAAATAATGAATGGTTAAGGATAAAAAATCCTCCTATTACCAGTATGATAATAGACGTTTACCCTTTTATACATAAGGGTATTATGATATATGACTTGGAGGGATTATCATGAAAAAAGATCAACAAGACTTTGAATCTGAAAACATGAGCGATTTAGTCGAGCTCATAAACAGTAAAAATAACAGCCGCAGAATCTTGGATGTACTTCGGCGTAATAAAAAGGCTAAAAGTAAAACCAAAGATAAAAAATGAAAAAGCCCAGTCCAAAACGGTCTGGGTTTTTGAGTGGATAAAAATAAAGAGCTGAGTTGCTTTCTTATGCAAACCCAGCTCTCCCGTCATTGAATATTGATAGCCTCTACCTTTTTCTCCGGATTTCCTTCACATGGTTCCCTTCAGTAGTAATATAGACTGTTTCACCAATTTTGTATGTTAAATAACGGTCACAATCAATTTCCAACGTTTTCCCATTGTTGAATTTCATTGCGCAATTGGATCCCTCTTCGGTTTCCGTCACATCAATGACTTCGTTCGTCTTAAAACCGACTGCCTTGCCATCGGAGAAATGAGGATAGTATTTTTCAACAATCTCCACCTTTTCCAATCTGCCCGGACTTGTTAAGTATACAACGAATAATATAATTAAAACGGCTATTAACCCAATGAGAATTACTGCTTTTCGTTTCACTCTATCAATTACCCTCTTCTCTTATCAATCTATTATTCAATATCCATTTTCACTAGATTATATTCAGGTTTCCAGAAAAACATGATAGAAAAGATCATTTTATTTAAACGGATTTCACTTTTCCAGCCATCATTGCACAAACGGCAGCCAGGATGATCAGAATGGATACAGCCGAGATGACCCCTCCCCAGCCGAACTTCATCAGGAATAAACCGCCTGATGCCCCCACTACACTTGATCCCGCATAGTAAAACAGGAGATATAAAGCGGACGCTTGTGCCTTTTCACTCTTATCAGCCAACCTTCCGACCCAGCTGCTCGCAATTGAATGAGCTCCAAAAAAACCAAATGTAAACAAGGCAAGCCCCATTATTTTAAGCAAAAGCGGATCCAATAAGGTTAAAAGGGCGCCCATCAGCATGATTGCGATTCCGATAAGAAGTACATGCCTCCGACCATATTGATCGGCAAGCTTCCCCATCCATGTGGAACTGAATGTCCCCACAAGATAGATTATGAAAATGAAGCCAATCAATGTTTGTGATAAATGATATGGCGGTCCCATTAAAGGTATGCCCACAAAGTTATAAACGGTAACGAACGAGCCCATTAATAGGAAGGCCATGCCGAATAAGAGTACTAGTCTGCCATTCCTTAAGTTATTAATAAGGGAGGTTTTGATTCTCGAAAATGAGGCCCCTGCGCGGATGGCATGCTGCGAAGGCGGAAGCATCCACCAAAAAGCCAGACTGATGATCAAACTTAAAGCCCCAAGGCTTCCTATCGCTATGTTCCATGAGAAATGGTCGGTCAGCACCCCGACAATCAGCCTGCCTGCCAATCCGCCGATACTCGAACCACTCACATAGATCCCCATCACATAGCCCAAGCTTTTCGGATGAAATTCTTCATTGATATAGGCCATCGCAATTGCCGGGAAACCTGCAAGCACCGCTCCTTGAATCGCCCGTATTGCGATAAGGATGTACAGGTCATCCTGGATGAAGCTGACGCATATGGATAACAATGCAGACAGAGTGAGGGCCGTCCCCATTATTTTTTTCCTATCGATATTTTCTGAGAAAAAGGAAACAAGCAATAAACAGATGGCAAGCGTTCCTGTTGCGAATGATAATGTAAGACTTGCCATTGCAGGAGAGACTCCGAATTGCTTTGCGAAAACCGGAATGACCGGTTGGGTACTATAAAGATCCGCAAACGTTACAAAGCTACCAAGAAATAAAGCCAAGATTGTTTTCCTGAATGATTTACCAGCAGGCTCGATATAATTCACTTTTGTTCAGACCCTTCACTATTTAACTTTCCCCCTATGTTAATACGAACTTCCCGAGTTGTCTATTTCGCCACTTTTGTCCAAAGGGAAAGTTTCGTTCCAGTAATTTGCAAAAAACCCTTCACTGCATGCAGTGAAGGGTTTTTCATTAATATGACCGTTTATCATTCCGCTCACTTTTTTTAAGCAGCCAGTACACAGGCATTCCTATAATGAGGATGATCACCGAGTACAGGGCATTTAAAGGTGTTTGGATTAATGTGCTTAAAACAATATATATTGCACCAGCAATCGCCACGATGGGGATGAATGGGTAAAACGGCACTTTATAAGTTTTTGCATCCGGATCTTTTCTGCGTAAGATGAAGACCGCAAAGAAGGCTAATCCATAAAAACAGAAGACAGAGAATACGGCCATATTGGTAAGTTTGTCAGGGTCTGTTGCAACCATCATGATGATTGCAATGATCACTTGCAATATCGTCGCATTTATTGGCGTTTTAAACTTGGGCGATATTTTCCCGATTTGTTTATGGCCTGGCATCATTTTATCAGTCGCCATCGCCAAGGTAATGCGCGGAAAGGTCAAAAGCTTTCCGTTCAAGCAACCGAAGATTGAAATCGCTATTCCGATTGATATCAATTTCCCGCCCAATTCACCAAATAGAAGCGTTGCCGCAACATTCGCTGCATTCGTACCATGAGCTATGACTCCCTCCGCACCCAATACATGAAGCATGGCAAGGTTCACAGCCAAGTAAGCGACCATGACCACGACTAATCCCGTTATGATTGCCCGCGGCAGCGTTTTCTGCGGGTTTTTCATTTCCCCAGCCATGAAGCCGACATTCATCCAGCCATCATACGCCCAGAGCGTAGCCAAAATCGCACCGGCCATACTGATTTTCATTGAACTTTCACTATCGATATTGAATACAGGCATATCACCTTGTGCGATACCGAACACCGCTATGAAAATGATGGGGATTAATTTAGCAACGGTCGATAAGGTTTGTATGATACCGCCGTATTTTGTCCCCAGAAGATTCATGCCTGCAATAAATATGATCGTAAAAATCCCTATCGCCAAAGTGTAGCCTGAAGCGATATTAAATATTCCTGCGACTAATAACCCGAAGTATAAACTTAGTGCGCCCATGACTGCAGGTCCATATACCAATGTCTGAACCCAGCCGCATAGGAATCCCCATGCTTTTCCATACACTTCTTCCATATAGACATATAAGCCTCCCGTTTTAGGGATACGTGTACTCACTTCCGCAATCGTCAACCCGCTTGCAAGGGTAATCAGGCCACCTATCAGCCAAGCTAATAAGGCCATGGTTGAATTACCGCTTAACTCAAGCACGTCACCAGGTCTCATGAAAATACCAGAACCGATAACTGTACCAACTACAATTGATGTTCCAACCCAAAAGCCAATCGTTTTCTTCAATTGGTCATTTCCCATGTTGTCCTCCCCAGGTGTACACATGTATTTTATTTATACTAAAATTATATCATATAAATTATATGAGAATAGTTTATGCAATCATTTGAATATTCCAACAAAAACTCAGACACATTGGTATTACTACGCTCAGGGCGCTTTATTACATTTATATTTTTTTTACTAAAAATGACTGAAGCTACGCTAAAAGACGAATATTTTTTTATTTACAAAAGATTATTCGTTATTTAGCTCAATAATTACGAATTAAAAACAACAAAATACAGTTATCATTCGTTATATTTTTTTGTGAGATTCCAGCATTTTTCTAGGGACGCAAAAAAACCACCCCGAATCAACGGGGTGGTTCCTCTCCTATTTCACGCTTCTTTTCGTATTACCAAATAATGAATAGAAGCACAACCGCCAAGACGATCCGGTAAATGGCAAAAGGAGTCAATTTAACTTTATTGATTAAAGTCAAGAAAAAGCGGATACAGAATAACGCAAAGATAAATGCACTGATGAAACCTGCAATAAGGAATGGCAGAACTTCTGGCGTAAAGGAATCCCAGTATTTCACAATTTTCAACAGACTGGCACCAGCCATGATCGGCACTGCCATGATGAACGTGAAATCGGAAGCAGCGCGATAGCTCATTCCTAAAAGCACTCCTCCGGAAATGGTTGAACCTGAACGCGAGAATCCCGGCCACAGTGACAAACATTGAATTAACCCTACACCGAAAGCTTGTTTATAAGTGATTTGGTCAACCGTTTCTGCAGTCAGCTTTGGACGGAATTTATCCGCAGCAATCATCAAAAACGCGCCAAGGAACAATCCGACGATAACCGTCTTCATCGTAAATAAATGATCATCAATGTAATCTTCGAATAATAGACCTAAAACGCCCGCCGGTAACAATCCGACAAAGATCTGCAATAGGTTAAGCTTTGGGCCCTTCACAGCGGATGTGCCTTTTAGCTTCCTTAAACCAAGCAAGTCCATGAATCGTCCCCAGAAGAGCACGACAACGGCGAGTATCGAACCAAGCTGGATTACCACCTTAAAGGCATTGGCCACTTCACTTCCGAAAAGCTCAGTTGATTTCAGCCATAAATCATCGACGATAATCATATGCCCTGTAGATGATACAGGAGCAAATTCAGTTAATCCTTCTACAAGACCAAGAATAACTGCAACAAAAATTTCCCACATATTCATTTTATTCACCTCATAATTCGAACACCTATTTATGGAAATACCATATGTATTTTACTCGTTGTTTAAAATATTGTCTATTAAACATTGCTGAAACAATTTACGGGTACATGTATGATAGGGTTCAAGATAAAGTTTAAAGGGGAAGTGATGATTTTGCAAAACATACTGATTTTCGCCCATAGAGGGTCCAAGGGGACGCATCCTGAAAATACCATGGCTGCATTTCAAGAGGCGGCAGAAATCGGGGCCGAGGGGATCGAGTTCGACGTCCATCTCAGTTCTGATGGGGAATTGGTCATCATCCATGATGAAACACTAGATCGAACGACGACCCTTACTGGTTATGTAAAAGAGCATTCGGCACAAAGGCTGAAAACGGCGGATGCCGGGAGCAAATTTTCCAAGGAATTCCTTGGGGAGCGGATTCCTTTTTTAAATGAAGTGTTCGACTGGGCTAAGGGAAATGCTTTATTGATGAATATCGAAATCAAAACGGATAAACTCACTTACGAAGGAATCGAACAGAGGATCATTGATTTGATTCGTCAATATCAAATGGAAAATCGGGTGATCCTCTCTTCCTTCAACCATCAATCCATTGAAAAAGTGAAGATGCTTGCCCCAGACCTTGAACGTGCATTATTGTTCGAGGGGCTACCTGAAAACTACGAAGAGATCTTACGTGATAAAAAAGAAGCGGGTTTTCATCCAGATAAAAACAGCCTGACCCCGGAAGTTAATGAAAAAGCGAAAAAACTTGGATATAAAATCCGGCCTTGGGTCGCCAATGATGAAGCCGACATCGTCAAGCTGGCAGAGTTGGGTGTCAACGTCATCATGACCGATTTTCCTGAAAAGGCAATCAAGATTTTAAAGGCTTGGCAGGCAACTAGCTGAACAATGCGAAAGAGAAGGAGCGATGCCCCTTCTCTTTCTAATCCATATTTATTCAATTAATTAACGAGAAAAGTTTGAACCGCCTAATTGTTGTTCAGCCATTTGAACCAAACGTTTTGTGATTTCCCCACCAACAGATCCGTTAGCGCGAGAAGTAGTGTCAGCACCTAGGTTTACACCAAATTCACTAGCGATTTCATTCTTCATTTGTTGTAGAGCTTGTTCTGCACCAGCTACTACTAGTTGATTGCTGTTATTGTTGTTTGCCATGTGTTTTCACCTCCTACTAATATTAATTAGCATTTTAAGCTTAAATTATTATTGCCAATTTATTGTATTTTCTTCTTTACGGTCCTTCAATCCAAAGCTCTTTATCATGTTTTTCTTTTTTTGTTCATAAACTGTTAGGAAACTTTCAGTACAGGAGGGAAAAGAATTGCAAATACATGTGGTTAGGCCAGGCCAGACGTTATATGGCATCGCCCAGACATACAGCGTAACCGTTGACAGGCTCGTCGAATCAAATAAGATCCCTAACCCAAATAATCTTGTTTCGGGGCAGGCCCTTGTCATTCCAATCGTCGGCAGTTATTATTTCGTTCAACCGGGTGATAGTCTTTATTCCATTTCCCAAAAGGTTGATGTCCCTTTTCAAGAGTTGGCAAAAATAAATGGCATTCCCGAAAATCAAAACCTATCCGTTGGATACCGGCTCTATATTCCGGCACGAAAGAAAAGGACCGCCGAATTCAACGGTTATGTCGAGCCGCGGGGTACATCGGTTGCACCGGCCCTTGAAACGGCCGCCAGGGAAGCTGGGCCCTATTTAACCTATTTAGCCCCATTCAGCTTCCAGGCGCTTCGTGACGGCTCCTTAAAAGAGCCTTTGCTCAATGAATTCCCTGCCATCGCCAGAGAAAATAAAAATGTCCTGATGATGGTGATCACGAATCAGGAAAATGACCAATTCAGCGATGAGCTCGGGCAAATCATTTTAACGAATACTTCCGTCCAGAATAAGTTCCTGAACAATATCGTTACAACGGCAAAGAAATATGGATTCCGGGATATCCACTTTGACTTTGAGTTTTTAAGGCCGGCCGATAAAGAAGCGTATAATCAATTTCTCCGAAAAGCCAAGGAACGATTCAAGAAAGAAGGATGGTTCATTTCCACGGCACTTGCCCCTAAAACAAGTGCTGAGCAAAAAGGCCGTTGGTATGAGGCACATGACTATAAAGCACATGGTGAAATCGTCGACTTCGTTATCATCATGACTTATGAATGGGGATATAGCGGAGGACCGGCAATGGCTGTGTCTCCTATTGGACCTGTTCGGGAAGTTCTCGAGTATGCCATCACCGATATTCCCTCCAACAAGATCCTGATGGGGCAGAATCTATATGGCTATGATTGGACCCTGCCTTTTGTACAGGGATCCACTGCCAAGGCCGTGAGTCCGCAGCAGGCCATCCAGATTGCGGCGGCCAATAATGTTGCCATCGAGTATGATGAAACCGCACAGGCCCCGCACTTCAACTATACCGATATAGAGGATAGGCAGCATGAGGTGTGGTTTGAAGATGCCAGATCCATTCAGGCAAAATTCGATTTAATCAAAGAACTGAATCTAAGGGGAATGAGTTATTGGAAGCTCGGCTTAGCCTTCCCTCAAAACTGGCTGCTAATCAGTGATAACTTTAACGTACGGAGAAGGGTCTAAAAAAAGATGAAGGAATACAGAAACGCAAACGGGCATATAATCAATCATCGAGCATGAAGTCCAGTTCAGGACATGTGACTCAACCATAAAGCCTTCCGACATCATCTGGAAGGCTTTTATCATTTACCCGAAATATAATGGCAACTTTCCAATATCATCATTCAAAGTTTGTCTGTCCGCATCCTTATGAGCCAAGCCTTTTTTGACCATACTAAAAGGAACAGCTTAAGGGGTGTGAAAAACATGATTCGAATCGGTCCATACACAAGCATCGTTCCCAGATTTCCGCGTTTCATCAGATTGCTATCCACCATCGCATTATTTTTACTTTCATTCGGGGTCTTGATACACTTTGTGGAGCCGGAGAGATTCCCTACTTTACTTGATGGCATCTGGTGGGCAATCGTGACTATGTCAACGGTGGGTTACGGAGATTTCACTCCCGTTACAAATCTTGGAAAAGTCATTGGAATGGTCCTTATTTTGTCAGGAGCCGGCCTGATTACCTCTTACTTTGCGTACATTGCAAAGATTTCCATTTCCAATGAACAGCAATTTCTAACAGGAAAGAAAGTATTCGGCGGCGGCGGTCATATTATCATTGTGGGCTGGAATGGCCGTTCCCAGAGAATCATCCAAAACATTCATGATCGTAAACATCATCAATCCATTGTCCTTATAGATGATACGCTGCAAAAGCACCCGCTTCCAAGAACGAATATCCACTTTATCCAAGGAAAAGCTACATTGGATTCCGTTTTGCAGAAAGCAAATGTAAAACAAGCCATACGCGTCCTGATCACGGCTGACCTTAAGCAAGACGAGCTGCAAACGGATATGTTCTCGATATTAACATTACTGGCCGTCAAAGGGCTGAATCCTGATGTATATTGTCTTGTGGAAATATTAACGCATGAACAAAAGGAAAATGCTTTACGGGCTGGGGCGGACGGTATCGTGGAAACGAATAAATTTGCGAGTGAATATATGCAGGATTGCTTATCGAAGGGGATCCTTGCGGAAGCCGAAGAGCAAAAAGAGCGGGATGGATTGAACATCAAGCAGCTGCCCATCCAGGATGACTGGGTTGAATTGACGTTTAAACAGTTGAACGTTAAGCTATTCGATCAAGACATTTTATTGGTCGGCATCATTTCAGGAGGCAAGACATTAATCAAGCCCCCTGGAGATGTAATCATACATCGTGATGACACCTTGCTCATCATTGAAGATTAATGTAATAAAAGCTTCTCCAAATCACGGACAAGCGCTTTTCCAAGTGTGATATAGTTTTCCGGAAATTCGGCATCCGGATCTTCAGGCTCAGCAAACTGATTGAAGGAAGCGGAGAGATTTCCGATATTTCCTTCATCATCCATCCCGTCCTCGTACTTATGAGATAACAAAAACGGTTGTAAAAGTTCGACCATTACCCCATCCTTATCGAGTGAACCATCAACAGCCCTGAAAGGGACTCGCAAGAATTGGTAGCCATCACTGCCATCGATCTTATAATCAAAAGACCCGTGGTCATAGTCCCATCCCCCGCCTATCACATATCCTTCCGGTTTTAACTTCGTCTCCAGATCGAACAAACCAAATGTTTTCCCTTCCAACTGAGAAGAAATTTTAATCATTGTATAAAACCTCTTTCGCTAATTTTCTATTAGCTTAACCAAAGTGCCTTAAAAAAAAACTGGAATGCCTCTATTGTTCCCTCGATTGGCAAAAGGAATTTGGCCTCCAAGCCTCCCTTATGCTTTTGTGAAGTTTCTCTCTCTTCGTCGCTTCCTTGATGGCACTGCTTTAGCTTTCAACAAAAAAAGGCATCAAGCAGGAAGTTATTCCGGCCTGATGCCTTTTATATTATAATCGCTGTTCGAGCTCCGCCTTTTTCTTTTCATAACCCGGCTTTCCTAAAAGAGCAAACATGTTCACCTTATAGGCTTCCACTCCAGGCTGATCAAATGGATTTACACCCAGTAAGTATCCGCTCATTGCACAAGCTTTCTCGAAGAAATATACAAGGTAGCCAAAAGTATAAGCATCGAGCTGCGGAACCGTTACGATCAGGTTAGGAACGCCACCGTCCGTATGAGCTAACAGCGTACCTTCAAATGCTTTATTATTCACGAATTGCACCGTTTCACCTGATAGGTAATTCAGGCCATCCAAGTCATTGGCCGCTTCTTCAATCAAGATTTCATGACGGGCCTTTTCCACTTTGATGACTGTTTCAAAAAGATCACGCCGTCCTTCCTGAACATACTGCCCTAATGAATGCAGGTCAGTCGAGAAGTTAGCCGATGAAGGGAATATCCCTTTTTGATCCTTTCCTTCACTTTCCCCAAATAATTGTTTCCACCACTCAGAGAAGTATTGAAGTCCAGGCTCATAGTTTATCAGCATTTCAATCGTTTTCCCTTTATTGTAAAGGATATTCCGAACCGCCGCATATTGGTATGCCTGATTCTCACCTAACTCGGAAGAACTGAAGTCCACCCTAGCGCGCTCGGCTCCCTCCATGATTTGATCGATATCCGCCCCGCTGACCGCAATCGGAAGCAGCCCTACAGCCGTTAAGACCGAGTAACGTCCGCCAACATCATCAGGAATGACGAAAGTTTGGAAACCTTCCTCCGTCGCTACCGTTTTTAATGCACCCTTCTCTTTATCAGTGGTAGCATAAATGCGGCTCTTAGCTTCTTCAACGCCGTATTTTTGTTCCAGCAGTTTCCGGAAAATCCTGAAGGCCAGTGCAGGCTCCGTGGTCGTACCGGATTTAGAGATGACATTGATCGAGAAATCCCTATTTTCCAATAGGTCCATTACGTCCTGCATATATGTAGAGCTTATATTATTACCCACAAATAAAATTTGCGGTGCATTTCTTTTATCCGACGGTAAAATGTTATAAAAACTATGTTGAAGCATCTCAACTGCTGCCCGCGCTCCCAGATATGATCCACCGATTCCGATAACCAGCAGCACTTCTGAATCTTCTTTTATTTTCGCGGCCGCTTTTTTGATTCTTGAGAACTCTTCTTTATCATAATTGGCGGGTAAATCAAGCCAGCCAAGGTATTCATTGCCTGCCCCTGTCTGTTCATGCAGGGAATGGTGTGCCACTTTTACAGCATCCTGTAAATAGGTAATTTCATGCTCCCCGAAAAACGGCAGGGCTTTTGAATAATCGAAACGAATATGGGCCATTCAAATTCCTCCTTGAATTCTTTAGTTTCCCTTTCACTTTATCTGATGTAATTCTCATAATCAAGAAATCAATCAAGTAAATAAGGAATTATGCATATAAAGTAATCTCCCACCTGACAAGGCGGGAGAAAGGATCATATCACTTGTTTATAATGAAGCCCGTAAAATGGCAAGGACATCTTCACGGTTCAGGACTTTGAATTTTCCAAATTCCCCTCTGCTCATCGCTTTATCAGCCATGACTTCCAATTGTGAGTCATCGATGCCATAATCCGAAAGATTGGTCGGCGCCCCTAAGCTGCTCCAAAATGACCTAAGTCTTCCAATGCCTTCAAGGGCCGCTTCCTCATCCGTTTTACCTTCAGGATCTACATGGAATACACGGACTGCCACTTGTTTAAAGCGTGCGACATTTTCATGCAGCACATGCTTCATCCAATTTGGGAATAAGATGGCCAATCCTCCTGCATGCGGGATGTCATAAACAGCTGAAACGGCATGTTCAATGTTATGCGTTGCCCAATCACCGCTGTAACCGACCCCAAGCGACCCATTCAATGCCAGGTTTCCGGCATACAGGATAGTAGCCCGGTGCTCATAATTCTCCAGGTCTTCCAATAGTTTAGGTGCCGTTTCAATCACCGTCGATAACAGCGATTCACAAAAACGGTCTTGAAGCGGCGCATGCGTTTCCGGATGGAAGTACGTTTCGAACACATGTGACATCATATCGACCATTCCGTATACCGTTTGGTCCTTTGGTACTGAAAAAGTATTTTCAGGATCCAAAATGGAGAATTGCGGAAATACCAATGGACTTCCCCATCCATATTTCTCTTTCGTTTCCCAGTTTGTTATGACAGATCCGGAATTCGCCTCAGAGCCGGTTGCAGCTAAAGTCAGCACCGTTCCGAATGGAAGCGCCTCTTCGACTGGTGCCTTCTTAATGACAAGATCCCATGGATCGCCCTCATATTTAGCACCCGCAACGATGGCCTTTGTAGCGTCGATGACGCTTCCTCCCCCAACAGCAAGGACAAAGTCGATACCATGTTCTTTACAAAGATCAACACCTTTTCGGACTGTTGAGATGCGTGGATTCGGTTCAACTCCGGAAAGTTCGTGCACTTCTGCATCGATCACTTTCAAGGTATTGACCACTTTTTCATATAAGCCATTTTTCTTTATGCTTCCTCCACCGTATACAAGTAAAACTTTATCGCCATACGCAGGAATTTCAGTTTTTAAGCTTTCAAGCTGACCTTTCCCGAAAATGACTTTAGTAGGATTTTTATAAGTGTAATTCTCCAATGGATATCTCTCCTTTAATGCCATATTGACTCCGTTTTTGAATTGTCCAAAGTGCAAGTGCTAGCTTTTCTTTTATTCATTATGACCAATGTTCCATTTAAATACAAAATATCCGCCCGGAACTTTTGTAGTGATGTATATTTACATGATGAAAAAGCATGATAAATAAAGAACTGATTTTTTCAAAAAAAAGGAGGCAGTACAATGAGTGGAATACAAAGAACTGCACTTGTTCTTACAATAATTGGGGCAATCAACTGGGGATTAATAGGTTTTTTCCAATTTGACTTGGTCGCTTCGATTTTCGGAGGGCAAGATGCTGGATTAGCCCGTATCGTTTATGGATTGGTCGGAATTGCCGGTCTCATTAATCTTGGTCTTCTCTTTAAACCAAGCCCTGAAATTTCCAGAGAGCCTGAAACTAAACCGACTCGTTGATGTCATCGACATTGTTTATGTTTTATAAAATAAAGCCGGACCATGGATAATCACATGACCCGGCTTTATTTCATTCATATGACCCACTCCCGGCCATGAAATGGACAAAAAAAACCGGCTGATCGAAGGATCTGCCGGTTCCCAAAATTATTTTTTGATTAAGTCTTCGCGTTGAGATTGTTCAATCCACTCTTGAAGTTTGTCTTTCAATGTGTTGAAACCTTCAGTAGATTCGATGTGAGATGTAGCTTTAACAGAAGCTTGGCGTTTTTTCGGAGCTTTTTTCGGAGCTTCAGTACGCTCAGGAGCTTCTTCTGTAGCGCGGATCGATAAGCCGATTTTTCCAGCAGCTGAATCGATGGAAAGAACTTTAACTTTCACTTCATCGCCCACTTTTAAATGTTCGTTGATATCTTTAACGAAGCCGTGAGTAATTTCAGAAATATGAACTAAACCTTGAGTTGAATCATCTAGAGCAACAAATGCACCGTATGGTTGAATACCGGTTACTTTACCAGCAACTACCGCACCAATTTCGAATTTTTCAGACATGGTAACACTCCTATTTTATATATATTTTTTCGTCTTTTCACGCAATAAAAAATTATATCACATAATTGGAAAATAATCAAAGTTAAGTATACCATACTTTTTGGGATTTTACTCATTAAAAATGTTTGTTTTTTGGAAATAATAAATATTATAAGATCTTTATTTATAACTTATCCTAAAAATTTGCAAATAACCTCTTTTTCCCTTAAAATATTTACTCATTTTTCTAAAGATTGTAATATTAAAACACTATCCAATCCCTCATAATCATAGTAAGATGAGAAAATGTTTTAACAAAAGTAATATACAGCTAAATATTCTTTACATCTAAAGGAGTTTTAACATCATGTCAAAACAAGATCAATGGACTTCAAAACTTGGGTTCATCCTGGCAGCCGCGGGATCCGCTATTGGATTGGGTGCCATCTGGAAGCTCCCATATATGACTGGGGCAAATGGTGGAGGGGTCTTTTTCCTGCTCTTCATTTTATTCACCCTACTTATCGGTGCACCGATATTAATAGCGGAATTCACGATTGGCCGCAATGCACAGAAAGATGCCATTAGCGCATATAAACATATCGCCCCGGGAAAACCTTGGGCATTGATTGGATATGGCGGTGTCGTCGCTTCAATCATTCTTCTTTCCTTCTTCAGTGTTGTTGGAGGCTGGATCATCTCTTATTTAGCAAGAAGCTTTAAAGGTTCCCTTTCAAACTTGACGCAAGAAGAATATGGGAACTTCTTCAATACGATAATCAGTAATCCCTATGAAACCGTTATCGCTCAGTTATTATTCATGGTCTTTACCATTTGGGTCGTGCAAGGCGGGGTTTCCAAGGGAATTGAAAAGGCGAATAAATATATGATGCCTTCCTTGTTCATTCTTTTCATCATTCTTCTTATCCGTTCCTTGACTCTGGATGGAGCAATCGAGGGTGTTAAATTCTTCTTGAAGCCGGACTTTTCCGCATTAACAAAGGAAACGATCCTATTGGCACTTGGCCAATCCTTCTTTGCACTAAGTGTCGGTGTTTCCGTGATGGTAACCTACGCATCCTATTTGAGTAAAAAAGAAAATATTACAAAATCGGCCTTTTCGGTAGTTGGACTGAATATCTTCATTTCCTTGCTGGCAGGTTTGGTCATCTTCCCGGCTGTTTTCGCACTAGGTTTCAGCCCTTCAAGCGGGCCTGGACTAGTATTTGTCGTGTTGCCTGCCGTCTTCAATGAAATGGCGCTTGGCGGGATCTTCATGGTCATTTTCTTCATATTATTATTATTTGCCACCCTTACGACGGCATTCTCCATTCTCGAAATCGTCGTTGCAGCCATGATCAAGGGTGATGCTGCAAAGCGGAAGAAGGCTTCTTGGATAGCTGGTATCACCGTTTTCCTGATTGGGATTCCTAGCGCATTATCATTTGGGGTGCTTTCGGATGTGAAGATTTTCAATTTATCCATATTCGATTTCGCCGATTATCTGACAAGCAATATCGCGCTGCCAGTCGGTGCCTTGTTCATATCCCTTTTCATCGGCTATCAAATGAAAAGGATCGAGGTACAAAAGGAGTTCGAATCTGGCGATGATTCCGGCCGATCACTTTTTAAACTTTGGTATTTCCTGATTCGCTACATCGTGCCGATCATGATCATACTCGTATTCCTTAGGTCCACTAATCTCATTTAACATTCAACGTGCCGTTTCGATATTACTCGATGCGGCATTTTTTTTCACAAAACCTACATATTCAGTCACATCCCTTTAGTAATAATATGGTAAAATAATGACATAAAGAAAATATATTTCCTGAAAAAGGAGTGTCTGACTATGTCAAATATCGCGAAGAATATCCGGCAATATCGAGAGAATCACAACCTCACTCAACAGGAACTGGCTTTGAAATTACGAATCGGCACGAAGAAAATAGAAAAGTATGAGTCGGGTGAATCGGTTCCTGATACACAAACCATTTTACGGCTTTCCACCGTTCTTGACATTCCAGCTTCAGAATTCCTGAAGGATGCCCAAACTGGGAACGCCGCTGGTATCGACGAGGACATAAAAAAACTGATTGAAGAAATCGGAACAAAAAAAGCTGAGCTCATTCTAAGAACAGCCAAGGACTTTAGCGAAGACCAAATTCTGAATGTTATGCATACTTTATATAATACACAAGCTTAATTCAAAAAATAGGTCGTAGTATGTGTATTTTTTTTCAGGGTACTGGATATACTATGATTAACACTTTCTATGTTAATCCTTTAGATTAACTCTTTTTTCTAATTCCCCCTATGGAAAGGGATCCGGCTGCTTGAAACGGCCGGATCCCTATTTTTTTGCTTTTATTGGCAATGATTCTTCATGAAACGTTCCATCCTTCTAAGCGCTTCTTGAAGCTGTTCCATTGAGGATGCATAGGAACAGCGGATATGACCTTCACCGCTTTCCCCGAACACATCTCCTGGCACAACGGCTACAAGTTCTTCCGTCAGAAGTTTTTCAGCAAATTCCATCGAAGTCATCCCTGTTTTCTCTATGGAAGGAAAAGCATAAAAAGCCCCGCCAGGATTATGGCAATCCAGACCCATATCGTTAAATGATTTCACGATATAATTTCGTCTTCTCCGATAACTCCGACGCATTTCCTCCACATCCTGCATTCCGTGCTTTAAAGCTTCCAATGCAGCATGCTGCGCAATGGTCGGCGCACACATCATCGCATATTGATGAAGCTTAAGCATCGCCTCGGAAATTTCCTTAGGTGCACAAACGAACCCAAGACGCCATCCAGTCATCGCAAACCCTTTCGAAAACCCATTGATGACAATTGTCCGCTCAAGCATGCCGTCAATGGCAGCAAAAGAAGTGAATGTCTCATCATAAGCAAGTTCTGCATAGATTTCATCGGAAATCACCAGCAAGTCATGCTTTTTAACGATGTCAGCAAGCATCACTAATTCTTCCTGCCCAAGTTGGGTTCCCGTCGGGTTATTCGGTGAACAGATTAAAACGGCCTTCGTTTTAGGCGTGATCGCCGCCTCGAGTTGTTGGGGAGTCAACTTAAAGTCATCTTCCTTGGATGTTTGGACCGTGACCGGTATTCCCCCTGCCATGGTCACAAGCGGTGAATAGGCGACGAAACAAGGTTCTACGACAATGACTTCTTCACCCGGATTCAAGATGGTCCTCAGGGCAATATCGAGGGCTTGGCTCGCTCCGACCGTGACGATGATTTGATCTTCCGGTCTATACGAAACATGGAACTGCTTCTCCATATACCCGCTGATTTCCGACCTTAATTCATATAATCCGGCATTGGCCGTATAAGAGGTATACCCTTCCTCCAAGGAGTTGATTGCCGCTTCCCTTACTGCCCAAGATGTAACGAAATCCGGTTCACCCACACCAAGGGAGACGACCCCTTCCAAATTGGCTGCCAAGTCGAAAAAGCGGCGGATGCCTGATGGTTTAAGCTCTGCAATCGTTTTTGAAACATAACTCGTTTTAATCATGGTGACACCACTATCCGCTTATCTTCTTCAGTTTGCTCGAAAATGGTGCCATCATGCTTGTATTTTTTCATAATGAAGTGAGTCGTCGTAGAAATGACGGAATCCAGTGTCGAAAGCTTTTCCGAAACAAAGCTTGCCACTTCGTTCATCGAACGTCCTTCGACAATGACCGAAAGATCATAAGCCCCAGACATTAAATAAACGGACTCGACTTCTTTGAATTTGTAAATCCTTTTTGCGACCTCATCGAAACCGACGCCGCGTTTAGGAGTGACTTTTACATCGATCATCGCTGTGACACCATGGTATTCATCCACTTTAGCCCAGTTAATGACTGTTAAATAACGGACAATGACCCGCATATCTTCTAATTTCTTCAATGTAATTTCAATGTCCGATTCTGATTGATCGGTCATTTTAGCCAAATCCTTCATATCAATCCGGCTGTTATTTTCAATGATTCTCAAGACTTCCAATTCCTCTTCATTCAAGTGCATTGGAAAACCCCCCTTTTGGAATTCACTAATTTAGATGTGATGGTTTGGCTGGCAGATAGTCTCATGAATTACTTTATTAGACTTTTTTAAAAACCTATATGACAATATAATTTAATAAGTCCTATTCTGTCAGGATAAACTTACACTATTATATCAAAATTGATTGGTGACCTGTTATAGTAATTGTCTTTTTTCATCGTTATTATTACAATTACTGTTATGCAACAGTATTAAAGGACCTTTTTTGGAATATCAAGGGAAACATGGATTTTTATCATTGACCAATAACGGAGGATGAACTTTTATGGAAAGTCATACAATCAAAGGCGTCGAACGGGTGGGTAATATTGAAATCTATTTTGAATATGACCGAATCGATGATTCCCTCCCCACCCTTGTCCTGCTTCATGGATTTTTGTCGTCGAGCTTCAGTTTCCGTAAATTAGTGCCCTATTTAATCAAGGAATACAATGTGATTTCCATAGACCTCCCGCCATTCGGGCAAAGCGGAAAAGATTTTCGATATACATATTCATTCCGGAACATCGCTAAATCCGTCGTTATGTTCTTAGAGGGAAAAGACATCAGGAAATTCAGCACCATCGGCCATTCCATGGGCGGGCAGATTTCCCTGCAGCTCATCAAATCATATCCTGAACTTGTCGACCAGGCCATTCTTCTTGCCGGTTCAGGCTATCAGCCCGGCTATTCGGAAAAAATGAAGATGGTCAGTTACCTGCCTTTCTTTTCATTCGGGATAAAAAGGTATCTACAAAAATCAGGTATCGAAAAGAATTTGAAAAATGTCGTCCATGACCCGGCCATGATTGACGATGAAATGCGACAGGGGTATCTAGGGCCATTCATAAAGAAGCATGATATTTTCCGGGCATTGGGGAGGATGCTTCGAGATAAGGAAGTCGATTTGTTGAAGGAGGACCTAAGTGAAATTCATACACCATGCCTGCTAATTTGGGGAAGACATGATCGTGTGGTGCCATTGAATATTGGCCAAAGGCTCCATGAAGACCTGCCTAATTCCAAGCTTGTTGTCCTTGAAGATTCCGGGCATCTTCTTCCAGAGGAGAAGCCGGAAGAAGTGTATCAATTAATTAAAGGGTTTATTGGAGTGGCCACCCCAACGTAAACTCACGAGTAAATGGGCGAAATTCACGAGTAAATCGCCGAAACTCACGAGTAAATCGCACAAACTCACGAGTAAATCGCACAAACTCACGAGTAAATCGCACAAACTCACGAGTTAACTGCACAAACTCACGAGTTAACTGCACAAACTCACGAGTTAACTGCACAAACTACGAGTTAACTGCACAAACTACGAGTTAACTGCACAAACTACGAGTTAACTGCACAAACTACGAGTATAGAGTAAAAAACAACGTAAAAAAGGTGCCCCTGATGGGTACACCCTTTTTCACCTTTAGATCGAACAGCTGGCATCATTTTTTATGATGAGCAGCTGTTGTGCAACTTCCAGGCACTTTTCCATCTGAACGGATTCATCGAACGAGAACTCGTAAATGGATTTTATTTTTTCCGCCAGTTCCTTTGGATCATCTATATCCCGGATTGCTACGACCGTATCTGCAATTTCCGGCTCATAAAGATCCCATCCTATCTTGAATGGGTCCCAATCTTGCAATACGGCAACCAACGCTAGATTCATTTGCTGTGTATCCATATAATCATCACCTGCTCAATATTTTCAAAGAACATGATTTCATAGTATCATAACAACAGGCTTTTCGCGAAATGACAAATTTTATTCGGTGGTGGATATTTTGAACAAGTCAATATTTGAAGAACAAATAAACAGGGAAAATTCCGGGTCTGCAAAATGGGATAAAAACTCGCTCACATCATTGTATGGGCGCGAAGATGTTCTCCCGATGTGGGTTGCCGATATGGACTTCCCATCTCCTGAGGGCATTCAAAAGGCATTGATGGAACGCTTGAACCATCCAATTTTCGGCTATACGGTCCCTTCTGATACGGTTTTCACCGAAATTCAAAGCTGGCTTAAAGACCGGCACTCCTGGCAAATCGAAAAAGAGTGGATCTCATTTAGCTCCGGCGTCGTTTCTGCAATCGGTACAACGATCCAAGCATTCACGAACCCGGGCGATAAAATATTGTTACAATCTCCAGTCTATAACCCATTTTTTGATATGATCAAAAATAATGACCGGGTAGTGGTCAATAGTCCCCTTATCATGGAAAAGGACCGCTTCGAGATTGATTTCACCGATTTTGAGGACAAGCTGAAAAGCGGAGTGAAACTATTCCTTTTTTGCAGTCCGCATAACCCTGGCGGACGTGTTTGGACAAAGGACGAACTGTTACGAATCGGGGAGTTATGTGAAAAATATGAAGTAGTCATCGTCAGTGATGAGATACATGCCGACTTATTCCATAAAACTTCAAGGCATTATCCGATCGGCTCGCTTTCAAAAAATTTGGCGGACATTACCGTTACATTGATGGCGCCAAGCAAAACATTCAATATTGCCGGCCTTCAGGCTTCATTCCTGATCGCCAGTAATGAAAAATTGCAAAAGCAACTGCAAAAGGCGCAAACAAAACTGGCCTTCCATGGTCTTAATATCTTTGCCTTAACAGCAATGGAAGCCGCGTATCGAGAGGGCCTGGAATGGCTTGAAGACATGATTGGCTACATTGAGGAAAATATAAAAGTGGCAGAGGAATTCATTGCTGCTGAAATTCCTTCACTGCATGTCATGCATCCGGAAGCCTCTTACCTTTTATGGATTGACTGCCGTGATCTTGGATTGACCGACAAGGAAATTAAGGATCGACTGATCCATCAAGGGAAGCTCGCATTGGAACCTGGTTCAAAATATGGACCTGGCGGAGAAGGTTTCGTCCGAATGAATCTCGGTTGTTCACGCACCGTCCTGATGGAAGGGCTAAAACGTTTGAAATTGGCGTTTTCATAAATAAAAAGAAGAACCAGGCTTCAATTTCCTGGTTCTTCTTTTTCAATCTTTCTCTTCATCGACATAAGGATCATGCTCATATCGTGGCAAATCCCCAAACGGGGTTTGAATATTTTCTTCAAAAAGTTCTTCCTTCAATTCTTGATATTGGGAGTTTGGATAAACCGTTATCTCTTTTCCATATATATCAACGCCGACGAAATTTTCATAATCTTCGACATATCCGATATTTTCTTCGGACTCGACATACATATCTTCGTAATCGTTTGGCGGATTTACAAAATCGGAAGGCGATTCAGATGTTCCATAACTGGCAACATCCTGCCAAGAATCCTCCGCATCGTATGCAACCGATTCGTGACGGTCATCATAATCAAACTTTCCAAATGGGGGTCCCAGCACTTCCTCTTCCACCGGCCGATTGTCCGAAGTTTCCTGTGATGGGGTATGCTCGACACAATAAGTAGTGGTAGGGATGGCTTTCAAACGTTCAAGAGGTATTTCCTTTGAACAAACCTCACACTTTCCATACTCCCCTGCCTCGATGGCGGAAAGCGCTCGTTCAATATCCTTTATTTCATCGCGATCATGCTCGGAAAGGGCCAAATCCTTTTCCCGTTCATATAACTCGGTTCCTTCATCGCCGGGATGATTATCGTAACTCGATAACTCACCTGTCGAATCCTCCAAGCTTCTTCTTAAATCGTGGTCGCCTGAATCACTTAATCGCTCTTCCAACTCTTGCTTCGTTTGCTGCAATTGCTGTTGAAATTCTTTAAGCTGCTGATTGGATAGCATGTGCAACATCCTTTCAAAATCGTTCTTCCCTCTAGTATTTCTCTCTTCCCGTCATTCCATAAAGGTACTTTTTACCTTAGGGATAAATTAATTCAGATAACAGAAGCTAACGTAGAAATATTAACTTCAAGGAGGGCTTCCATTTGTATTTCTATAAAGAAGACTTAATCAATATGATCGTTCCCGATAATCCTGATCCGAATGCAGCAAAAGTACTTCAGGAAGCGCTTGGAGGGCAATTCGGTGAAATGCGGACGATGATGCAGTATTCTTTCCAAAGTGCAAACTTCCGCGGCAAGGCTAAACAATATCGTGATTTACTCCGTGGAGTTTTCTTGGAGGAACTTAGCCACGTTGAACTTGTCCAATCAACCATCAACCAGCTGCTGAATGGTGCTGGCGGGAATATGCCTGGAGATTCCGCTATCGATGGTGCCCCTTTGGATGAAGTCATCAAAGGCGGCGCAAACCCCCATCACTTCATCATCGGTGCGAAAGCATCCCTGCCCGTCGATGCTGGTGGCAATCCATGGAATGCATCATGGGTTTATGATCACGGTAATCTTGTGGCTAACCTTCTGAACAATGTCATGCTTGAATCCACGGGGGTCCTGCAAAAGTCCAGGATTTATGAAATGAGTTCCAATAAATCAATGCGCGAAACACTGGCATTTTTAATGGTTCGCGACAATGCCCACCAAAATGCATTTGCCAAGGCATTAGAAACTCTTGGGGTTGACTGGGGGAAAATCTTCCCTGTACCTAATTATGATTTGAACAAATATCCTGAATGCCGCAAATATGTGGATTTAGGCTACCATAACGCCCAATTCAATTTCCGGTTGGACCAAACACAAATCGGCGAGATTTTCAAAGGGGAGACACCTAGCCGAAATGGCGGAAACCTTGCTGTTACCGATCCTCCAAAAGGATTCCCTGTCCCTGAAATGCTGGATATGCCAAATGAACATAGCCCTGGCTTGAGTGATTTGAACAATTAAAAAAGAAGGCGGACACATCATTCCGTGTTCGCCTCCTTTTTTAATTATTGATATATTTCTCGAAAACAAAGCCAAAATCTTTAACATGGTACTTTTTCCGGCTGTCCATCAACCATTCGAAAGCTGCAGAATTAATTTCCTTGAAACTTGCGGCCATTTGGCTTCCATCAGTTCGAACCTGGTTCAAAGTGGAAGAAGCAAGGTTTACGCTTTGCTGGGCATATTGAAGGGCATACTCATTCTCATGGCAAATTTCCGATATTTTCACGAGTGATTTGAATAAGTCTTTTAATTCTTCAATGAATTTCTTATGGACATCAATCGAGAAAGTCTTTGCACCGATCGAAAATTTAATTTCCGCATCCAAATCCACGGTCCCTGCGGTTTCAAGCGTAGCGTTGGAAATATTATGCTGGCTGTAGCTATATCTTGTAAGTGTACGCTTTTTGCTTATGGCACTTGTGCCGTCCAAATGTATGAACGCTTGATTCGTAAAACAATACTCATCGGTTTTCGATTTGATCAGGAAATAAATTTTTTCCCCATCTTCATGCATGATATAGTCATCTGCATCCACCTTGTCATAATCGGCAGGCTTAATCACACTTCCAATATCACTAAGACCAAGGGCATCCGCCGCCATTTTCTTAAACATCCCTATTCCCCCTATCAAAATTCAGGTATTATAAGTATTTCTCCAGTATTATCTCATCTCGGATAGGAATTCCCTCAAAACTGTAAAATGGTATTTCAGGTTTGACTTTCCGTGATTCTTCAACCGCATTTTTAACGATTTCCGCAATGACATAACCACGCTTTTGAAAAAACTTCAATGCCTGTAAATTATCGTTCGTTGTAATCGCTTTAATAGTATGGCAATTTTTTTCCTTAGCGATATTTTCCATCACATAAAGCAACGATGAGCCCACACCTTGATTCTCATGCTCACTATTCAAAGAGATGATCTGACAAACATGGTCGGATAATTTGAATGTTCCCAACCCCGTGATTTTTTCATTCTCGTCCATCACCCCAAAACCCTCAAGTTCCGCATAATGAAACAAGCCTCTTGAAAAAACGACTTGAGTCGTCTCCCAATGCTGAATGAAAAAATCCTTAACCGTATCTGCCGCAATCATTCTTTTCGCTATGATTTGCATAACCAATTACGCCCCCAAAGTTTCTATCTCTATGCTTATAGTATAAATTGCTTATGCTGATAAGGGAACAGTTTATTCTTCATTCAGGTCCTTTACGGCCTTCTAACAAAACATAATACCATTCATATTTTAATTAGCAAAAAAAAAGGCTGGAACTTTAGTGAATCCACTCGCATCTTCCGGAATCAAGAAATGGTATCATCCTTGATTCGCTGGTTCCTTTTGGTGACCTCATCTTCGAATTGCTTGGTTTTCATTTCTTCCTTCTTTGAATATCTTATAATTGCCCTCATCGTAAAAACGGCTGCCACTAAAAAAATGAAGCAAGTTATACCAGCCGAGATATATTCAGTCTTGTCTTCTGGAAAGTAAAGAAACAAACCCAGTAAAGCATGATTGAGAAAGTCCATCCGATACATCCTTCCTGATAGGGAATTAAACTGCATTATCCCATTATATCAATTACCAGAACAATCCACTAGTGGGCCTAATCCACTAAAACCTAAAAAAACGCGAGGCAGTAAGCCCCCCGCTTCTCTTTTATTTATAAAATGGTGATCCCTTTAATGACCACGTCCACTGCTGGCTTGTCTCCCGCAACTGTCTCCACGTTAGCAATCGTATCAACAACGTCCATACCTTCGACCACTTGTCCAAAAACAGAGTGTTTATGATCCAGCCATGGTGTGCCTCCTTGTTCCATATAAGCACTGATGATTTCCTCCGGATAACCGGCTTGCTTCATTTGCTCACCCATCCTGCTATCCACATGCTGGGCTTGTACGACGAAGAATTGGCTGCCGTTTGTTCCCGGGCCTGCATTAGCCATGGAAAGAGCTCCGCGCAAATTGAATAATTGCATGGAGAACTCGTCCTCAAATGGAGTTCCCCAGATACTTTCTCCACCCATTCCAGTCCCTGTCGGATCTCCGCCTTGAAGCATGAAATCCTTGATGACACGGTGGAAGATGATTCCTTCGTAATAACCGTTTTCAGCATGTGTCAGGAAATTCTCCACTGTCTTCGGAGCCAGTTCAGGGAATAGTTTAATTTTTATATCGCCCATTGTCGTTTGCATGATGACCGCTTTTTCATTTTCCAAAACTTCACTTGTTAATTGTGGAAAGTTTGTCATTGTACATAACCTCTTTCTTTTTAAAATAAAATGGCATGAAACACCATTTTTCATCTTCATTTGTACACTTTACACGATTTTCATAAAAAAAGCATCTTTACGAAATGGAACAAATTCGCTGTGAAAAATCGTTGTTCTTATGTATCATGAAGGAAGTTAAAAGAAAGGTGGTAGGGAAATGTCAGAACAGGATTTTAAAATCGGCGATAAGGTTACCGCCATATATAAAACTGGAAAATATATCGGGGAAGTCACCGATATCAGACCAGCTGCATATCTTGTTAAAGTGTTGGCTGTCTTGAAGCATCCCATGCAGGGAGATCTTCATAACCCGAAGCAAACGGAAGTGTCCATGTTCCATCAGCGGCGTGCTCTTGCATTCCGGGAGCAAACCAATGTACCGAAGAATATGGTAAGGAACTTCGATGAGGAGATTCCTGAGTATAAGGAATCCTTAAGAGAAGCTGTTGAGAAAATGAAATGCACTTTAAGCGAAGCCCAAACAGAGTGGAATGATAAAAGCTTACAGTTGCTTGAAGATCTAGCGGCGGATTATTTCAAATAAAGCATGATAAAAGCCAAATCAGTAGTATATGATTTGGCTTTTATAACGCTAAATGATTCAATACCTTTGATAAATCAATGCGATCGCCAATTGTCGTCGGTTCATGATTTTTCATATAACTTTTATCTTTCTCTACTAACTTAAAGATATTATATGTCGTAATCGCATCATCCAGCGCCCTATGATGCTTGCCTGTCCCTTCTTTGCCATAGGCCTGTACAGCTTTCCAAAGTCCGGTTTGATTTTGATCCCCGAAAAAGCGTTTATACTCCAGACAAAGATCAATTTGTTTCCCTGAAAAAGGGAAATCCAACCCTGCTTTCTGACAGTTCTGACGAAGCACCTTCATGTCCATATTTCCCCAGGTAACAATCGACGTCGGGTGCTGCTCATCTATATTCTTCAATAAAGTAACCAACTCTTCAAATGAAATCCCCCGGTCCACCTGATCCTGGCCAATGTTCAAGAACTTCTTGCATCTTCCCGTTAAAACTGGAAATTTCATTGGGTTAACAAAAGATGAGAATTGTTCCTGAATGGTCTCATTAATGACGGTAACTAAACCAACCTCAATGATTTCCGGATAAAACCCTACTGGATTGGCTTTTCCTTCCGGCATCGTAAATTCAAAATCAATGAATACATATTGCTGTTGTTCCTCCATTTTTATGACCCCCTTCATATTCGTGACATCAACATATAAACAAAAAATGGTTTTTTTCTCACGAGAATATTATAACAGAAAATTTAGAAAGTTTTTTCTTAGGATCGTTACACACCATTCTGATACGGCTGCTGCCTGCATACCTAATTTACCCAAAACTCTTTTTGTCTACCTTATTTCAAAAGGACCATTTTTTCATCCCTTCATTCCAAGGACATACTAAAAATATATTAGTTAGGAAGTTGAACTATGCGCACGCATCTTGGTTATATCACGATTTTCCTCTTAGTTCCCGTATTGTTCCTTTTCATTTTCCTTTCCTATCAGGAGTGGTCCTTAGCGCAATCTCCCTATCATGTACTCGACGAGCGAATTCCCATTGAATCGATAAAACTGGCTCAGAATAGTTACATGAAGGGCGCAAATGGAAAGGTCATCAGTGAAATTTCCACTGGTGAGAAACGGACTTACCTAAAACTTGAAGACATCCCCCTTTTCCTGGAAAATCTGTTCATCGTTACAGAGGATCAGAAATTTTATGACCATGCAGGCGTTGACCTTTCCGGCATAAGCAGGACGCTTCTTATGAATTCACAAAATAAAACAATCGAACAAGGCGGCAGTACCATTACCTAGCAACTGGCCAGGAATGTTTATCTCTCACATGATAAGACAGACGTATAACCGAAAACTCAGTGAACTCATTTACGCCTATCAGATAGAGCGAAAAAAATCAAAACCGGAAATCATGGAGCTGTATTTGAATGCCATATATTTCAGTAATGGAGCTTATGGAATCGAAGCTGCTTCCCAATATTATTTCAGTAAACCGACTGGAGAGTTATCCAAGGCGGAACTTGCCTTCCTGGCCGCAATCCCTAATAATCCGGAAAACTATAATCCTCTTAAACATTTCGATGCGACGAAAAAGCGTCAGGAAAGATTACTGAAACAAATGGTGGCCGAAGGTGATTTAGAACAGGACGAGTACGAAAAGCTTATCAAAAGTACTTGTCCACCCCGGTCGAGTTATATCCCGATTACATGACGTATATTCATCAGGAATTGAAAAACCTGGTTGCATCCTCCGAGGGTCTCGACAAATCTGCAAAGCCCCGATGTCGCTATACGTAAGCAAGCGGCAGCCGAGCTGGATAAAAAGGTAAAAAAGCTATTGAATTCCGGTGTAACCATCCATACCGCCCTCGATACTAAACTGCAAACACAGTCAAAGACTGCTGTTCAATCAAAACTTGGTGTCAATGATATCGAAGGAGCTTTAGTGGTTATACAGCATCATACGCACGAGCTTGTCTCTTTGATTGGGGGAAAGAATTATAAAAAAAATTCTTTCAATCGGGCATACCAAAGCTATAGGCAGCCAGGATCAGCCATTAAGCCACTTCTCGATTATGCTCCCCATTTAGAGAAACGGATGCCGACATCAATCAGCTCGTTAGCGGAGCAAGCTATTGCAGCAATAGCTATTGTCCAAAGAATTATAGCGGCGACAGCTACGGTATGGTCACACTAAGAACTGCCTTCGCTCAATCCTATAACACACACGCCATAAGGCTTTTTGAAAAGACGGGGGTGGAAACGAGCTTCAAGTACCTGGGTGCTTCCGACTTTAAAAAGGTGAGCAAAAAAGACCACTCTACAAGTTCGGCCATTGGCATGATTCCCCTTGAACTGACGGATGCCTATACTTCCTTCAATGACGGAAACTATCAGCCAGCGCGCGCCATTACTAAAGTCACCGATCAAGAAGGTAAAGTCCTTTATAAATGGAAAGACCGTTCCAAGGAGATATGGAACAAAGTCACCGTAGCCAAGATGCGGCAGCTGCTCCACGAAACAACCCTTTCAGGGACAGCCCGCAAAGCCTACTTTCCTACAGATTATGTCGGCGGTAAAACCGGTACACCAATGACGTGAAAGACATGTGGTTTGTCGGTCTGACTGCAAATTATACAACGGGGGTTTGGGTTGGAAAGGACAAGCCATCCAATCTACAATCCATTAATTCACATTCACCCCATGTATTGATTTGGAAAGATATCAGCAAGACAGCCGAGTGAAAAAAGAAGGTGCCGAGATGGCACCTTTTTAGTTTGTCGATATCCCTGACACGATTTTATCAAGGGAATCATTACTATGATTTTGAAACAAGGCATGGTTATACTCCATGATTTTTCACTGTTTTATATGGGATGAAAATAACAAGGAATGTTTTTTTGAGGGTTTGTGAAATTATGTTGCTTGGAATGTAGGGCACTCGCTCCAATCAACTGGAATGTTTGTTTTAGAAAAAACTGAAGGCTGTTCTCATCCCGAATCATGATGTTAACAGAAAACTTGGTTATCATGTTTTTTTACTGTTTTATATGGATGAAACCCTTACTAGTTTGAAGAAATTTGCGACAATCCTGCCGAATAACTGGCTAGCCGAGACCCCATAGACGCTTGCTTTGATGAAGCTTGGCAGACAGTCGGCGGAAAGGGAGCGGATTTCTGAAGACAACTGGAACGTTTTTCAGAAAAAAACTGCAGGCACACTCAATGATTATCGAGTTGAACTGCCCCATAAACGGCAAAGTAGAGGCTGAATAATAAGATTGAAATGATTGGTAAATAGCTAAGTGAATATGTGTTTTTCATGATTTCTCCATCCATGCGTCTTTTATCCTACATTATGCAAGATAACCACTATTTAACAATGGATACTCTTCTAATTCACCCTTGAAAAACTTTTTTTATAAATTTTTCTGGACAGTTCCCCCTACTTTTCTACCTATATATAAAACATCATTCAAGTTGGCCTTCACCGGTTTTTAAAGCCATGCAAACCCATATAAATTGCGTTATACTTTTAAGCGAGGCAAGTATTCGATAAAAAATTACATATTCAACGAAGATTTCCTAACGTCTAGGATTGCGCGGAAAAAGCATAATAAGACGACTGACTTCGTTTTTAAAAAAGGGGGGAGTTTATGTCTTTACTTCATTGGGCGGTATTATCACCGTTTCTATTAGCATTTATTGTACCAATATTATACAAACTATTTCGACAAATACATACAGGATGGTTTGTATTGATTTTACCGATTATCCTTTTCACCTATTTTTCAAGGTTCATTTCCTTGACCAAACAAGGGGATATCGTTACGGAAAGGGCAGCATGGATTCCTTCTCTCGGAATTCATGTTGATTTCTATGTAGATGGACTGGGACTTTTGTTCGCCTTGCTCATTACAGGTATAGGTTCACTCGTCGTTCTGTATTCAATTTTCTATTTATCGAAAGAGAAAGAAAGGCTGAACCAATTTTACGTCTTCCTTTTGCTTTTCATGGGAGCGATGCTTGGTGTCGTCCTATCCGATAATCTAATTGTCCTTTATTCATTTTGGGAATTCACGAGTTTATCATCTTTTCTATTGATAGGATATTGGAATGAAAGGGAGCGTTCACGTTATGGGGCGCAGAAATCCCTGTTGATCACTGTGCTTGGCGGCTTAAGCATGCTTGGCGGCATCATTCTCCTTTCCATTATGGGGAACACATTCAGCATTCGTGAATTGATTGCCCAAAGCGGGGAACTTATGGACCACTCGCTCTTCATTCCTGCTCTTTTGCTTGTGCTGCTTGGCGCGTTCACCAAATCCGCACAGTTCCCGTTCCATATCTGGCTTCCTGACGCGATGGAAGCCCCGACACCGGTCAGTGCTTACCTTCATTCCGCCACAATGGTCAAGGCCGGAATTTATTTGGTAGCCCGATTAAGCCCTGTTTTTGCAGAATCAGGATTATGGTTCTGGCTCGTTTCGATCACCGGATTGATCACCCTTTTCTGGGGCTCATTCTCTGCAATCAAGCAGACTGATTTAAAGGGGATTCTCGCTTTTTCCACCATCAGTCAGCTCGGATTGATCATGTCGCTTTTGGGACTTGGTGCAGCTGCCCTCCACTATGAATCTTTTGGGGAAAATATATACTTGGCAGCCACGGTTGCTGCAGTATTCCACTTGATTAATCATGCGACCTTTAAAGGCAGCCTTTTCATGGTCGCAGGCATCATTGATCATGAAACCGGTACACGTGATATCAGAAAGCTTGGCGGATTGATGCAGTTGATGCCGATCACTTTCACCGTCGCTATCATAGGCGCTTTTTCAATGGCTGGACTTCCGCCCTTCAATGGTTTTTTAAGCAAGGAAATGTTCTTGGCCAGCATGGTGAATGTATTGAAATTGAATATCTTCAATATGGAGACATGGGGCATACTGTTCCCTGTTATAGCATGGGTTGCCAGTGTATTCACTTTTATTTACAGCATGATCGTCGTGCTCAAGCCCTTTACAGGCAAACTTCAGTTACAACTATTGGACAAGAAGCCCCACGAGGCACCGATCGGGATGTTGATTTCCCCGGTCATCCTTGCTTCGTTGGTCATCATTTTCGGTATTTTTCCAAACTTGCTATCTTCATCGATCATTGAACCTGCGGTAGCTAGTATACAGCCAAGCTTGGCGGGTCCGGATTTCCAAGTCCATATCGAATTCTGGCATGGATTCAAACCTGAATTTTGGATGACGGTCGGCATCATTGCATTTGGAATCATTTTATACAAAACGTTTCCGAGGTGGCAAAAAATCCACCAGTGGATGCCTGAACGTTTATCACTGAATGCTCTTTATGATAACGGGATAAAGGGGCTAGAACGCTCAGCATCCTCCGTCATGAAATTTTTAATGACAGGTTCGATTCGGACGTATTTGCTTTCCATATTCCTTTTCTTCATTCTTTCATTGGGCTTTACACTCTATTGGAAGGATGCCTTTAAATTGGATACAGGAAAATTTGCCCCGATCGGCTTATATGAATTGGTATTAGCGGCAATCATCGTGATTAGCTCGATCGCCATCTTGTTTGCAAGGTCCCGTTTAACTTCCATTATCATTCTAGGAGCGGTCGGTTATACGATTTCCCTATTTTTCGTATTGTTGCGGGCACCGGATTTAGCCTTGACTCAACTGGTCATCGAAACGATTTCGGTATCCCTGTTTTTGCTCTGTTTCTTCCACCTTCCGTTAATGGCAAGCAGAAAGGAAGAACGGATGACATTCAAGTTGAATAACGCCTTGATATCCATTGGAGTAGGGGTCATCGTGACACTGATTGCCTTATCGGCACATAGCAATAAACTATTTGATTCCATATCCAGTTACTATCTTGAAAATGCTTATAAGGAAGCAGGCGGGAAAAACGTCGTAAATGTCATTCTCGTAGACTTCCGCGGACTTGATACGATGTTTGAAATCAGCGTCCTTTCCATCGCTGCGCTCGGAATTTTCGCGATGATCAAATTGCGTTTGACGGGGGGGAAAGATAAATCATGAAGCAAAATGACCTGATTCTACAAACGGTTACGAAAGTCGCCGCCTTTGTTATCCTGCTGTTCGCGGTTGCCATCTTTTTAGGCGGGCATTATTCGCCAGGAGGCGGGTTTGTCGGCGGTTTAATGACTTCAGCCGCTATTGTTCTGCTGTTGCTCGCTTTCGACATTAAGACCGTTACCGGCATCTTGCCGATTGACTATAAGTTAATGATCGGTTCAGGCTTGTTCATATCAAGCCTGACCGTAGCCGGTGGGCTCGTGTTTGGGGTGCCCCTCATGACACATGTTTATCATTATGTTGATTTACCGCTTCTTGGGCACATCTCGCTTCATACCGCGGTACTTTTTGATTTGGGTGTTTATCTTGTGGTTGTTGGTGTAACGATGACCATTATTCAAACGATAGGGGAGAGTGAATAATGGAACTTTTAATGGCCATTGTCATTGGAATACTATTTATGTGTGCGACCTATTTAATGCTTTCCAAAAGCATTTTAAGAATCATAATCGGTACTGGGCTGCTCAGTCACGGCGCCCACCTTTTGATTTTGACGATGGGCGGTCTCAAAGGCGATTCCGTTCCATTGCTAAGTGATAAAGTTGCATCCTATGTCGATCCGCTTCCCCAAGCGCTTATCTTGACTGCGATCGTCATCAGTTTCGGGGTCACATCATTTCTGTTGGTTCTTGCTTACCGGACCTACCAGGAACTCGGTACGGATGACATGGAAGAAATGAGAGGTACGGAAACGAATGAATAATCTTACTTTCATGCCTGTTTTATGGCCGCTTTTCACAGCCATCTTTCTTATTTTCTTTTCAAAAAAAATCAAGCTGCAAAGAGGGATATCCCTTTTTTCCTCTCTTATAGGAATTGCGATTTCCCTTTATCTAGTGTTCTCGGTTCATGCTCATGGGATCTTGACTCTCGGTGTCGGCAGCTGGGATGCGCCATTCGGGATCGTGATCGTCGCAGACATGCTTTCTTCGCTGCTGGTCCTGACCACGAATATCATTGGATTTGCCATACTGCTTTACTCGTTTCACTCCATAGGTGAAGAACGTGAAAGACACTATTATTATCCTGTATTTCAATTCTTGCTGATTGGTGTAAACGGTGCCTTCCTTACGGGGGATCTTTTCAATCTATTCGTCTTTTTCGAAGTCATGCTGATGGCTTCTTACGTGCTGCTTGTACTGGGGGGGACGAAAATCCAACTGAGGGAATCATTGAAGTATATCATCGTCAATGTGCTTTCCTCTTCCTTTTTCGTCATCATGGTGGCGTACCTTTATTCAGTTCTAGGTACATTGAACATGGCGGACATCAGCCAAAGGATAGCGGAGGTAAACCAGCCTGGAATCATCTCGGTGATAGCAATTGGCTTCTTGATCGTATTCGGTTTGAAGGGAGCCATTTTCCCGCTATTCCAATGGCTCCCTGGGTCCTATTATGCTCCACCAATCCCAGTGATGGCACTATTCGGGGCATTGCTGACAAAGGTCGGGATATATTCCATTTTCAGGACCTATACACTCATGTTTTACCATGACCAGGATTTCACCCATACTTTCCTTGCGATACTTGCGATCTTGACCATCATCATCGGTGTCATTGGTGCGATAGCCTATTGGGATGTTAAAAAAATCATCATTTACAATATCATCATCGCCGTCGGGGTTATCATTTTCGGCATCTCCGTCATGAATGAACAGGCCTTATCGGGCTCCATCCTATATATCATTCATGACATGCTGATCAAGGCTGCACTCTTCCTGCTTGTTGGCATCATGATCAAAATCAGCGGATCGGATGATTTACGGGACATGGGCGGCTTGATCAAGAAATACCCGGCCGTTGCATGGACCTTCTTCATAGCTGCCATATCATTGGCGGGAATCCCGCCATTCAGCGGTTTTGCCGGCAAGCTCCTGATCCTTCAGGGAGCTGCCGAAAAAGGGGCCTACTTTGGAATGGCCGTTGTCTTACTTTCTAGCTTGATGGTTCTATATTCCGTCATGAAAATATTCATGAATGGCTTCTGGGGAACCCCCAAAGCTGATTATGCCTTAACTAATGAAACGGTTAATAAAATGCTGGTTCCTGCCGTCCTACTTGTGATCATTTCCGTTTTATTCGGAGTAGGAACTGAATCAATTTACCCATTCATTACACAAGCTGTAGATTCATTAATGAATCCCGAAATCTATAACAAAGCGGTTTTAAAGGAGTAGTGCCTGATGTCATTCCAAATTTTACTGAATGTGTTCCTTGCGTTTATCTGGATGTTTTTGAAAAATGAGTTTAACGGGAGCACTTTTATCATCGGATATGTATTGGGGCTCGGCATCATGTTCGTCTTCCGTCATTTTTTCAATGACCGTTTTTACCTGAACAGGGTGAATGCCGTCGTTCAATTGCTGCTTATATTCGCAAGGGAACTCTTCCTTTCCAACGTTAGCGTCCTTAAGGTCGTGCTTAAACCGAACCTGGATATGAGACCTGGCATATTCGCATTCGAAACCGCGCTAACTAAGGATTGGGAAATTACGATACTATCGAATTTAATTACGTTGACACCAGGAACACTTGTCGTTGAAGTATCGGAAGATAATCGGATTCTTTATATCCATGCGATGGATATTGCCGACAAAGAAGAAGCCGTGGACAGCATTAAAAATACATTTGAAAAGGCGATCATGGAGGTGAGCAAATAATGTTCGATCTTATACTTAAAATCGCGTTGCTCGGTGTTTCGCTTTCCATGATAGGATTCTTATACCGTTTAATCAAAGGGCCTTCCGTACCGGATCGGGTCGTCGCGCTCGATGCGATGGGAATAAATCTTATCGCAATCGTTGCACTTGCCTCCATTGTCATGGATACAAGCGCATATCTGGAAGCCATTCTTCTGCTCGGAATCCTATCATTCATCGGAACGGTCGCTTTCGCCAAATTCCTTGAGAAAGGGGAGATTATCGAAGATGACCGCAATCGTTGAAATACTATCAGCCCTATTCCTTTTAATGGGGGTCTTTCTCTTTTTAGTCTCGGCTTTCGGTGTCATCCGTCTGCCCGACGTCTATACAAGAAATCACGCTGCCTCAAAAAGCTCGACACTTGGGATCATGTTCATCCTGATTGGCACCTTGTTATATTTTTATTATAAACATAGCCTTTTCGATTTCCGGGTCGTGCTCGCGATCATCTTTATCTTCATGACAAGCCCTGTTGCCGGGCATTTAATCAATCGCTCGGCTTATGATTCTGGCGTCAAGATGTGGGATCGGAGTGTCCAGGATGATTTAAAGAAAACCCGGTGATACCTGCCATTGCAAAAGAGCTGCCCTGATTACAGGAGCAGCTCTTTTCTGTCTCAATCCTTTAAAAATACCTGGTCGCCCACTCTGATTTCACCTGTTTTGATGACCGAGGCATATACACCAAAATGATTGTTCCTTTCCTTGACGACAGTTTTCAGAAGAGTTGGATCTCTATGGGAATCGCTTGGATCGACTGTTATGATCATACAACGCTCACAATGCCTTTTGATCTCCAATTCCACTTCATTTCCGATTAGAATCCTTTTTCCGAACCATCGCTCTTCTAAAAATGGCGTTTTGTTCACTAAAGATAGCACCAAATTTTGCCTGAATCTCCTGCCATCCAGTTCTTTTCCCCAAAGCTTTGTCAATTCGCCAATCGAGGCATCACTGACAAGCAGGATGTTTTCTTCTTCAATTGCCCCCAATGGGATATGTCCAGGCGGATAAACAATGGTCGTAGCCTCCTGGTTTAACAACCGCTCCATTTCCTCATGAAAGGCTTCCCCTCCCCATGTCAGCACCTGTCCTGAAGGGGTCTTCACCTTGATTTCCGGATATTGGTCAAGGGTTTCCTCACCAGAAAAAGCAGCTTGATAACGGACCATTTCCGGGACTTGGGTTATCGTCAGGAACTTCCCGTTTTTGCCCTTAAAAGCATGACTGCGATCTCCATATAGTCCATAATCCATCACCCTCGTTTTCTGTACCTGTTCACCAGTGAATGATTTTACAGGATGACGGGTGATTTCTTGTATATGACCCACCAGCATAAAAATACCTCTTTTCATACAATAGTCTACCGCCATATTATACTTAAACCGAACATTGTAGAATCATTACACCACTTTATTGCAATTGTTCTTTTGAATCACTTTGGCTTTGGTAAGTCGATAACGGCCAATGTACAGCGTGAAACGCAGATAAGATGATCCTCTTCATCACGGATTTTCACGTCCCACACCATCGTCGTCTTCCCGCGATGGATGATGTTCCCTTCGGCGGTAACAAAACCGGAACGGACGCCCCTTACATGATTGGCATTGATTTCAAGGCCGACGACAGCTTGTTTTGTACTATCCACCAGCTGCATGCCGCCAAAACTTGCAACAGATTCCGCAAGGGCAACGGACGCTCCCCCATGCAATAAACCATACGGCTGCCTAGTTCGTTCATCCACCGGCATCGTCGCAATGACTTTCCCGTCACCGACTTCTTTCATTTCTATCCCAAGCGTGCCTATCAATGACTTTTCAATATTTCTCTCCATCCCATTACCCCCAACTCTCATGTTTTTCCTTGCCATTTACATCAAAAAATGAATCACTATTCATATCAGTATACAAAAAAAGGATGACCCAAGTCTATTAAGTCATCCGTCAATAATGTGAATTGTATTATTTGGAGAGGATTTCTTTTAATTCAAACCAGCTTGTCAGTCTTGGAATCTCCAATTCCCTGTTATAGGAGTTATCCATTGCATACACTTTCGTTGGAAGATCCAATAAAGTTTCCAGCACTGCCGGTTTATCATCAAAATAATAATCCAATTCCAATTTGCGGATCGTATCAATTTTTTCATGATCCTTCATACCGCAGTAAAAATGGTCATCCTTAACCGGAAAGCCGTTTTCAATCAGCCATTTTTTCGTCCGTTCACCATGCTCCGCTTTTCTGGCGGTGATGTAATAGATTTCATGACCATCGCGTTCAAGCTCCTGCAGCGTTTCCACTGCGCCCTCGAAGGCTGGACAGGATGAATAATACACTTCATCGGCAAGGCTGTTCCACATCTTGCCTCCAGCCTCTTTATCAAGCCCGAAAGCTTCATGGATCTCCAACGTCTTTAAAGCTCTGAATTTCGTTATCTCTATGTTCGTATTAAGCTTTTCATTATAAAGATGGAACGCGAACTCCCTCAAGTTAATAAGGGTATCGTCAATATCAAAACCAAATTTCATATCCTTCACTCCCATTCAAACATAAGCGGCGGCAAACTGTGATGCGAAGGAAATTTCCTTGTCCACCTGAATGGCCTGTAATCTTTCAATTTCGGCTTTTCTATTTGGCTCAGCCATTTTAAGCCCAAGGAAACCAGTATCCCCCTGCAGGATGCATCCAGAAATAAGCCCGGCTAATATATCGGCATCCTTCATGGCACAATTGAGTCCGAACGCACCTGTAGGTGTCATCGTATGGGCTGCATCACCTAATAATGCAACACAATCCTTTGTCCATGTTTCACAATAGCTGCTGTAAACATCCAATAAAATGAAGTCCTGCCAAGAGCGGATATTTTCACTCACAACCTTTTTTAATTCAGGAAAGGCAAAAAGCAAATCTTCAATGAACGGATCAAAATGCTGTTTTCGCAAATGGGGAAACGAACCATGTTCTATATTCCAGCCAATTTGGATGAAACCTCCAGCCTGAGTGAAGAGGGCAACCTGTGAGCCATTGACCAATGCCATCTTGATCGAAGGCTTCCATCCCTCGGGAGCTGGAATCTTTGCCCACAGTAAATCATAACCATGATTTTTAATCACGACTGGAATCCCCGCTTTTTTTCGAACGATGGAAAATCTGCCGTCCGCTCCGATTATCAATGAACTTTGCACTTCCAGGTCATTTCCGCCATTTCGAGCCTTGACACCCGTAAAACGACCCATTTCATTCTGTATCAAGTCCGTAACCCTCGTATTCATCATCAATTGAAAAGAGTCCAGCTTTTCAGCTTCATTCAATATAGCTGTAAGCAGATGATTTTGAGGGACATGTATCCCAACATGATCGACAGGCCATTCAGGGAAAATCTTTTTGAATAATTGGCCGTCATTCCAATATTCAATTTGTCCCATTCTAAGCAAGCCTAGTCTTTCCACACTCTCGAATAAACCATGCTTTTTAAGAATGCCCTCTCCTTCATCGTTCAAGAACTCGCCCCTGAACTCCCTTGAAACCTCAGAATGCCTCTCAAGCAATACGACTGAAATGTCCTGCTTGGCCAATAGGTAGGCCAGCAGGGCTCCTCCAGGTCCTGATCCGACTATGCATACATCTGATTTAACCAACATGCCTATCACCTGTTGTCTATTTTAATTTAGGATAAGCCGTGATGCGTATGTCCTCGCCAAACGTTTCCACGCCAGAGAAGGAAACATCCATCGCTTCATCCATCGTATCCACATTCATTCCAGTATACGGTGTTAGTGAGTTTCTTCCGCCCAATAGTTTAGGAGCTATATAAATCAAGTATTTATCGATGAGCCCTTCCCTAAGGAAAGAGGCATTCACTTCGCTTCCGCCTTCCAGCAAGACATCCGTAATCCCCTTTTTATACAATTCTTCCATCAAAGCCCTTAGATTCAGTCCCGTCTCGTTTTTGGGGACGAAAATGAATTCGATCCCTTTTTCACGTAAAAGGTCCATTTTATCCGCAGATGCATTTTCATGCGTTACGATCAAGGTTTTCGCTTCTGTTACTTGTACAACATTGGCATCCAAGGGAACACGTAATTCACTGTCTAAAATGATCCGGATCGGATTTTTCCCTCCGCCCACCGGAAGTCTGGTCGTCAGTGATGGATCATCGGCCAATACTGTCCCGATACCAACAAGAATGGCATCCACCTCATTACGCAGCAAATGAACGGAATGACGTGATTCTTCCCCTGTTATCCATTTTGAATGGCCTTTGTGGGTTGCAAGTTTTCCATCGAGCGTCATCGCATACTTCGATATGACAAATGGCCGATTCGTCAGCATATTGTGAATGAAACGCTCATTCAGCCTTTGAGCTTCCTTTTCCAGGATGCCAACTTCCACTTCAATGCCCGCATCCTTTATGATCGATATCCCTCTGCCGGCTACTTCCGGATTCGGATCTTGAGTAGCCACCACAACTCTTCGCACACCTGATTCTTTCACCAAATTTGCACAAGGAGGTGTCTTTCCATAATGCGAACAAGGCTCAAGAGTCACATATAGCGTTGCACCTTCTGCATACTCACCCGCCATTTTGAAAGCATGTACTTCCGCATGCGGTTCACCCGCTTTACGGTGAATCCCTGTCCCGGCTATCACACCGTCTTTGACTATGACTGCACCGACCACTGGATTCGGATTCGTCTTTCCTTTTGCACTGGCCGCCAAATCCAGTGCCAGCTTCATGTAATATTGATCATCATTCATACTATAGCTCTCCTTATACAATCAAAGTTGGCTTCTTTTGGGGAATATGTCCAGACTTCTTAACCTTTGTATCCAGATAGAAACTATTATCTTCCGTCAAACCGCCCCAAAGCGGAATATGGTCCTTTGCCGCAAGTCCATGCTTCATGAGGGCGTCCAGCTTTTTGGGGTTGTTCGTGATTAAAGTCACCGGATCCTCGCGCAGTTCGCTCAACACTCGAATGGCTCCCTCGTAAGATCGCGTATCATCTTCGAATCCTAAAGCCTCATTCGCCTCGACCGTGTCATAACCCTCCTGCTGAAGCAAATAGGCAAGGGATTTGGAAAACAGGCCGATCCCTCTTCCTTCATGGTCCGCAAGGTAAAAGATGGCCCCGCACCCATGCTCGGCTATCATCTTCATCGATTGGTGGAGCTGGTAGCCGCAATCACAGCGTTTACTGCCGAAGATATCACCCGTGTGACAGATGCTATGCATGCGGACAAGTGCATCCCCCGAATTTTTAAAATCTCCATACACCAATACGGAGGATTGCTGTCCAAAAGCGAGGTTGGCTTCCGAAAGCGAATCAAGCACCGCTTCCTTGTCATTAACCGCGCCGTCAAGCTGAAGCCATGTATACCATTGGAAAACCGTTGAGAAATCTCCTTGTTCAACAGGCAGGTTCACAGGCCCCACAAGGCATATATCAGCTTTTCCCGGGGTTTTGATGATATTCATTTTATCTATTAAAAGGTTTTTTGTATCCTCGGTTATTTTCATGTTAACATCACCTATTTTATAATTTATAGTGTGCCTTCTCCTTACTTTAGGTAAGTAAGTATATTACTATACACTATACCTGTCAATGAAGCAGTTTACAAATAATAGTGTGTATTTGATTATAATTTTCAAGAAGTTTTTGCAGAAAAAAGGTCATTCACAAACCGCTATCATATCGGCTGGCCTATATACATATTTTAACGTATAACGAAAACGTGTCTATAGACAGACTTAAGGAAAGGACGGAAACCTTTTGGAGGATTTCCCTTATTTTTTTTATGACCCTATTCTATTTCCTCCTCACGCCTGGGCAATGAATATGAATCGGGAACGGGAAGGAACATTGCGTCCCTACTCGGCACCCAACCCAGATCTGCTGGTTAAATCGGCAAAGACCTCGCAATCTTTAATGCTTGATGTAAAAAAAGTCATGGATACTTTAGCCACATCGAAGCCTTTCTCGAACCGGTTGATGACTGCTGCCCAAGCATCGGAAAAGAGTGTCGTGATCGATATGATCCGAAAGATAGGAATTAAGAATGAACCTGATATCACGTATAACCCCGATGGGATCCGTTTTGATTTCTATCCTAAAGCGGGAGAAGAAAATTGTCATATCATCGTCAGCTTGAAATGGAGTGATGTATAACGTCCAACACACTCTTTTGGTAAAAAAACCGAAGCCTATTTTCGGCTTCGGATATTTAGGTTCAACTTGTTTTCGTTTCAAAGGTTTCAACCAATAGTGCAAGCGTTCGTGCCATGACACCGGTAGCCCCCGCCGTGCACAATTCGGAGCTGCTCGAGGTCGTGGAAGTTCCGGCAATATCCAGATGGACCCATGGAGTGTCTTCAGCAAATTCGCCGATGAAGGCCCCGCCCATGATCGCATGTCCTGCCCCTCCAGGTGAATTATTCAAATCCGCTATTTTACTATTGCGTACCCGTTCTTTATCCTTTTCTGTAATCGGCAATCTCCAAATGGGCTCCCCGGCCTCCTCTGAGGCTTTGACCACTTGCTCATAGAATTCCGTGTCATTTGTCATTGCACCCGTCATATCCATGCCCAGTGCCGTTATTACACCACCCGTTAAAGTGGCAACGTCAATAAGATAGTCAGCACCATGATGTTTAGCGTAAGTCATGGCATCCGCCAAAACCAGCCGGCCTTCCGCATCCGTATTCAATACCTCTATCGTCTTGCCGCTCATGGCAGTGATCACATCATCCGGCTTAAATGCATCACCGCTGATCATGTTATCAGTGGATGGAATGACAGCCACGACATTTTGATCCGGTCCTAATTCGCCGATAATTTCCATTGCACCTAAAACTGCTGCCGCACCGCCCATATCCGTCTTCATCCCAACGATTCCAGCCTTCGTTTTCAATGAGTATCCACCCGTATCGAATGTGATGCCCTTACCGACCAGCCCGATAACATCCTTCCATTCATCCTTACCTTGATACTTCAGGACGATCATTTTCGGAGGCTCGACCGAACCTTTATTGACAGCAAGGAGGGCGCCCATTCCCAACTTGAGCATATCTCCCTTCTCGAGTATCTCCACTTCAAAACCATAACGTTCGCCCAAGGCGGATGAATAATCCGCCAAATCCGTGGAAGTCAACAAATTGCCTGGTGTGTTGACCAATGTTCTGGCTGAGTTCGTCGCCCTTCCGAAGATTCTTCCTACATGAAGCGCGGCACCGACCTCTTCTTGATCATATTCACTGTAAACCGTAATCGATTCGAGGCTTTTTTCGACCTGGTTCGATTTTTGCTTGTATCCGTCAAATTTATAGGAAGCAAGTTCGAAAGCCTCGGAACAAGCATGCGCTGCGTCCAATGAATCCAGATTTTCAGTCGTGAATGTATCCAAAGCGATCGAAAGAGTCGTAATCTTGGATTCTTTAATCGTCTTACGCGCTTTTCCCAACGCTTCGCGCAGGGTTTCAAAGGATAGCTCCTTTTCCTTGCCCAACCCTACAAAAATCAATCTCTTTACGCTTAATTTACCTAATGTATGTATTTTGACCACTGATTTTTTCTTGGAAGAGATTTCTCCGGCTTTCACTAACTCTGTAAGCTGGCCGTCCAATCGTTCATCCGCTTCTTTTCCTATGCCTGTAAATTTTACGGGTCTGTCAAATACGCCTAGAATCAGGCATTCGTCAATCAAATCTATATTCAGGGAATCTTTTACTGTGAACATTCTGCTACCTCCTCCATTCAATTACATTCATTATAACGAAATCTTCAAAAATTTTCGAATAAGGTCCGCGTAAATAATAATAAAAAGGGATATTGTTTAGAATGGGTGACTTTAGAGTAATAGTATAAGAAAGCTCATATTTTACTATTACCAGCAGGGAATCGACAGGACTGAATGGAACTAATAAATAAGGGCCTTATTCCGAGCAGGATGTATTTACCCAGATATGGATTTCATCTTTACTTATAACTAGAAAGAAGGCTGATACTCTTGGAATTATTACTCAACTTCCCTTTAATCGCAGCATTGATTGCCATTTTCTTTGCTCAATTCATTAAAGTGCCCATCCACTTCATAGCATTTCGTAAAGTGAACTGGTCACTCATTAACTCCACAGGCGGTATGCCAAGCTCCCACTCTGCGGCCGTGTCAGCCCTAACCGTAGCGGTAGGAATCGAAACCGGAATGGATTCCCCCGTATTTGCGGTTGCCACGATCTTTGCAGTCATCACGATGTTCGATGCGACAGGAGTGAGACGGCAGGCAGGAGAACAGGCAGCCGTCTTGAACCAGCTCGTTACCGACTTCAATACATTTGTCGAGCAAGCAAAGAACTGGCAGAAAAAAGCAGATAAACAGAAACAGCAACAATTAAAGGAACTGTTGGGCCATAAGCCAATCGAGGTATTTTTCGGAGCCTTGACCGGAGTATTCATTGCACTGGCTCTTCACTTTTTCATCTTTCAAGGGTAGGTGTTCAATTTGAAAATAATCTCTCTTTGCCCCAGCAATACGGAACTATGCACATATCTAGGGATTGAAGATCAGCTGATCGCCATCGATGACTACTCCGATTGGCCTGAAACCATACAGCACCTTCCTAAGGTGGGGCCCGACTTATTGATCGACATCGATCATGTTGAATCACTAAAACCCGATTTGGTGCTGGCCTCACTGAGTGTACCGGGCATGGAAAAAAATATTGAGGGGTTAAAAGAACGGAACATCCCTCATATCATCTTCAACCCGCAATCACTTGAAGATATCGCAAAAGATTTATTGACCTTGGGCGATGCCATGGATCTTAAGGAAAAAGCAGAGGAACAGGCTGCCAAATTCCGTGATGCCATCCTTCAATATAAAAACGTCGCCGACAAAATCGAAACAAAGCCTTCCCTGTATTGGGAATGGTGGCCTAATCCCTTATTCAGCCCAGGGGGAGTTAATTGGTTATCCGAGATCAGCACGCTTGCGGGAGGATATAACCTTTTCGAAGATGTCGACATGGCAAGCATTCAAGTCACTTCCGAAGATGTCCAAAAAAGGGATCCCGACCATATTTGCTTAGCTTGGGTCGGTGTCCCTTTAAGAAAAGTAAACCCGGCGCTTGTCAAGAAACGGAAAGGGTGGGCTGATATGAAGGCCGTCCGGGATAACAATATTCACATCATGGAAGAACCATTATTCTGCCGGCCTTCTCCGCGTTTGCTGGATGGGCTTTCCAAATTGGCAAAGACCCTGCATCCTGAAGCCTACAAAAGCATGTCCTTAGGGCGTCACAACTGAAACAGACAATCAAAAAGGCTGCCTCAATCGAGGCAGCCTTTCACCTTCACTTTCTCCGATTTGTCTATCAATCATCAAAAAGCAAAGGAAGCTACATTCTCGTTCAATGTTTTCTGAGCGATTTTCGGCTTGAATACCTGCTTGATCTTGGTTTCATTCAACTTGCTTAACTGTTCTTCAGATAACTCGCCATTCCCTTTTTGCACAACATATACTTCAAGGGTTTTCTTGCCCCAGTTCTCGTATACATCTTGTACCGTTTCATAGTATAGGTCCAGGTGGTTTCCTTTGATTGCGCCACCTTTGTCCGCTACAACCCCATAGCCATAGCCCGGAATCCAAAGGATGGTTCCGAGAGGGAATACGGTAAGATCGGCGGCAATGGTGGAAAACAGATCCCGTTTCACCTTCACCCCTGAATAAGTGATTCCATAGGATGGGCTTTCCGGGTACTTTCCTGTCGATTCATACCCTGCTGTATATCCTGTAGCCAAAACTTCATGCTTCGGGTATTTCGAGAGCTCGATTGCCTCCGCTATCGTCGTGGGGCCATTGCTCGTGGATGCCGATGCCATTAGCGTTGCCACTTGACCTCCACTATGGATCGCTTTATATTCGAGACCAAGCATGCGATGTTGTCTCATTGCCTCTTCAAAAGGATGATCTTCAGGCACAGCCCCAAAAACATGATTTAAGGTTGATTCGATGGCCAAGATAAATAATATGATAATAGCAACCCTCAAAAATAATGCCTTTACAATTTTCATATGTATTAATTCCACTCCTCTCACAAGGATATTTGTTCCCTTTCCAGAGTGAAAGTATTCATAAAGCATGGAAAGATCGAATTTTCCCTACAAAAAAAGAACCGTCCATAAATGACGGCCCTTTCCATTATCAAAACATTTGATATCCTTTTTTCCTTAAAATCCTGATGACCACACCCGCTAAAACCGCGCCAAGCAGCCCGCTTGATAAAATAATGATGTCTGCCGTATGAAGGGATGTAAGGTTCGTTCCAAGATTGGAAAAAGAGATTCCCGGATTTCTAAAATATTCTATTAGCTTTGTTTCATTGACAATGATGATGAAGACGATCGGAAATAAGATGACCATGATCCAAGAAGAACGAAAGAGCATATTCAGCAAAAAGCCAATTCCGAAAAACAATATGAAAAATAAGAGTATTGAGATAATTAAAACAGGCAATGGCATGTTATTCTTGACCCTCCTTAAAAGCGACACCTTTAGTTTACTGAAAAAATAATTGCTGCGTCAACGACTTATACCAAATAATACCGAAGAAAAGATAATTACCCAAATCACATGAATAATTTATAGGATGTATATCCAAATTGATCTCCCGGGTTCAACCCGTCAAGCATCGTCTGCATTCTTTCCTTTTTAAAAGCTAAAAGCTGTTCCAATAGTAAAGATTGCTTCCCCTCCTGCATGAGTAAATCAGGGTCATAAAATTTAGCTTCATATAATTCATCCAATTGAGCGGTTACTTCAAAACTGACCGGTTTAAGTAAAAATATCAACATATTATCACTTATATCCCCTTTGATGACTCCGCTTCTCACTCCTACAATGCCTTCGATTTCTGTTTGAATACCCGTCTCCTCCAACACTTCCCTTACGACAGCTTCATCGACGGTTTCATCATTTTTGACAAAACCTGCCGGAAGCGACCATTGCCCTTTCAATCCGCCATACCTTTTATTCACGACCAGCCACTCACCTTTATCAGATATCACAAGGCCGGACACTGCCAGCCAAACATTTTTGCATCGTTCCACCAAAACCCACTTCCCCTACATTCATTATAATAAGTGTAAACTCCAAACAGCAGAAGAACACACGATAGTGCCAAAGGTAAGGACTTTCTTGATGTAGCTTCGCCATCCTTATCCCCATTATATTCCACTTAAAAAAAGTGCATACACCACTATGACACACTCATCGATGGAATGAGATTCCAATGAAAAAGCCATTCAGGGACAATCCCCAAATGGCCATTATTTATATACCGAAAAAATTAAAGGACGTTGAATTTACCTTTTTTAGCAACAAGGGAAGCTCCGCCAATCAATAACAATGCTCTGTTATCAACCATTTTCTTCATGAATGATGCAGTCTTACCTGTAACCTTCTTGCCGAAGACAACACCAATCGCGTTGTCTTCACCAAGTGAACATACCGTTCCTTTGTTTTCGAAAGTGAACGTTTCAAGGTCGCTTTCATTACGAACCAATTTAGTCAGGTTCTTCGCAATGACCTCACCTTGCTGCATGGCGATTTGGGCAGTAGGTGGATATGGACGATTAATTTCCTCGTTGATGATCAAAGCGCAATCCCCCACGATGAAAATATCGTCATGACCCGGTGCCCGCATGTCAGGGTTCACTTTGATACGTCCGCGCATAGCTTCAAAACCGGAAGCCTCTATCACGGAGTTTCCACGTACGCCAGCTGCCCATACAACGGTCCCCGCTTTGATTTCTTCCACTTCATCTTCGCCTTTTGCCACGATGATTCCTTCGGGAGTCGCCCCCTTGATCGGTGTACCGATCTTGAATTCCACACCTTTTTTCTCAAGGTAAGATACTGCATAATCCACCAATTCCGGATCGAAGCCAGGGAGGACGGCTGGAGCTGCCTCCACACAGTACATACGGACCTTTTGGAAATCGATGTCGTATTCTTTACAAAGTTGAGGGACACGGTTAGCCAATTCGCCAAGGAATTCGATACCCGTAAATCCTGCTCCTCCAACAACGATCGTCAAGCGGTCTTCATTCTTCTCGACCTCGGTACTGTAAGTAGCGAATTGCAATTGGATATGGTCACGGATTTTTCGTGCAGTGTTCACGTTAGAGATAGAGAAAGCATATTCTTTTAGCCCTTGGATACCGAATGTTTCCGATTCTGGTCCAAGTCCAATCACTAAGTAATCATAAGAAATTTCGCCGTTTTCAAGGATGACTTTTTTGTTCTCTGTTTTCACTTCCAAAACAGAGTCCTGGATGAATTTAACTTTGCTGTTAATGACACTTTTGATTGGATAGCGCACACGATCATGATGAAGAGTTCCAGCGGATGCTTCATGCAGCCATGTTGTTTCATAGTGGTAATCATTTTTGTTAACTAATACGATTTCTGCTTCATTTTGACCTAATGCCTTCTGTAAGCGAGTAACAGTCATCAATCCACCATAACCTGCTCCCAAAACAACGATAGTTGGCTTTTTCAAAAGTATTCGTCCACCTTTACGATATTTTCTTGTGATGCTTTCCATAACTAAAATATATTGTCTATCTTATTAATTTCCATTATAAAAAGCACTCTTATACATTTGTGACGTATTTCACGTAATACTTCATAAATATCATAAAAAATTCATAAAAATTTTACCAAATGATGTATAAGTAAATATTAGTCTTTTTCCATACCTTTTTCAAGTAACAAACCGAACTTTTTCGGTTTAAAACAAGCCGAAAAACGTTACTTTTCACCCAGTCCCGAACAATATTTATACGATATGCTCAACATTGGTAAAGAGTAATTTTACCCACTTATGAAAGAGATAAAGAACATTCATCATGAAACCGCCCATATATAGTCAAAACTTTCTCACTTTTCTAACTTTCCCGTTTTTTAAAAGATCATCTATGTTAAAATAAGAGAATAAATTTCAGCAAACCTAGTATATCGGAGGGATAACGTTGGAAGTTAATGAAAAAGTTTATGATATTACCATCATTGGCGGAGGCCCAGTTGGATTGTTCACTGCATTTTATGGGGGAATGAGACAGGCATCCGTAAAAATCATCGAGAGCCTACCACAATTAGGCGGACAATTGTCGGCCCTTTATCCTGAGAAATACATCTATGATATCGCTGGTTTCCCCAAAGTTCGCGCTCAGGAGCTAGTGAATAATTTGAAAGAACAAATGGCAAAGTTCGAACAGGATGTTGTCCTGGAGCAGGCCGTTCAAGAAGTGGAAAAGCAAGCCGATGGAGTTTTCAAGTTAACGACTGATAAAGAAATCCATTACTCCAAAACGATTATCATCACAGCTGGAAACGGGGCTTTCCAACCCCGCCGCATCGAAATTGATGATGCAAAAAAATATGAAAGCAGTAACCTTCACTATTTCATCGATGACCTCAATCATTTTGCCGGCAAAAAAGTGGTGGTCTTCGGAGGTGGAGATTCAGCAGTGGACTGGGCCCTGATGCTGGAGCCGATCGCCGAGAAAGTGAGCATCATACACAGAAGAGATAAATTCCGTGCCCACGAACATAGTGTAGAAACACTTAAAAATTCAAAAGTTGAAATAAAGACTCCTTACATACCTTCAGAGTTGATTGGTACAGACGGACGAATCCATACAATTGTCATCAAGGATACAAATGGTGAAGATACAGAGACGATGGAGGTAGATGCAGTCATCGTCAACTACGGCTTCGTTTCTTCCCTTGGTCCCATTAAGGAATGGGGACTCGAAATCCAGAAGAACAGTATTTTGGTGAATTCCAGAATGGAAACGAATATCCCGGGAATTTATGCAGCGGGTGATATTGCAACATATGATGGCAAAGTAAAATTGATTGCAAGTGGTTTTGGTGAGGCACCCACTGCCGTCAATCACGCCAAACAATATATTGACCCAAAAGCAAAAGTTCAGCCGATGCACAGCTCTTCCATGTTTTAAAATCACGCAAAAACCCGGCTTTTACAGCCGGGTTTTTTGTTGTCCCCAATTCGATGATTGTGGATAACTTATTTCCATTAGTTATCCACAGTACTTACCCTTGTCATTCTAAGGGTAAAGAGTGGGATAAGCCATGAAAGGGGAATGCTTCTATATGAATATTTTAATTGCAGGAGCCAACGGGACCGGAAAACAGATCATTGGGGAATTATCAAAAAATCCGCAAATGACTGTATACGGGATGATCTGGAAAGAGGAACAGGCTCAAACGATAAAAGAACTGGCGGGCATCCAATCCTTTCAGGTTTAGAGGGAAATGTGGATAAAGCAGTGGATAACATGCAAGCCATCATTTTTGCCGCCGGATCTGGACCAAAAACAGGGCCCGATAAAACAACAGCTGTGGATAAGAATGGAGCCATTAAACTGGTTGATGCCGCCAAGAAGAAGGGTATCGAACGTTTTGTCATGTTAAGCTCTGCCGGTTCTGATAATCCGGAACAAGCCCAAGAAGGAATGCGACATTATCTCGAAGCAAAGCATGATGCCGATGAACATATAAAAGCAAGCGGGCTTACATACACGATTGTCCGGCCGGTTGCTTTGACAAATGAACAAGCCATCGGAAAAATCTTTACGGATGTGAAAGTGGATCATACTAATAAGGTCCATTCCAAGGGCCGATGTCGCCGCCGTTCTTGCCCAATCAGTCACAGAGGAAAAAACATTCAATAAAACATTCGAGATTTTCAGCGGCACCCTCCCAATCAAAGATGCCCTGTACAATATTTAAGACAGCAAACAAGCATAAAAAAGGGGCACTTGTTAAAGTGCCCCCTTTTCCAAAGTATTGGAGTTTCTTAGCAGTTCTCCGGCGTACCGGCGTTTTTTGCCGTTTTGAAGGAAGACCCGCAACCGCATGAAGCGATAGCATTTGGGTTTTCGATCGTAAAGCCTCCGCCCATCATCGTTTGTTTATAATCAATTACCGTTCCATTCAATATATCTGCATCCTCGGCATTAACAAGGATCTTAATTTCAAACTGTTCCAGCTGGCTATCTTTATCTCCAGGCTCTTGTTCAAAACCCATTCCGTAGGATAATCCGCTGCAGCCTCCGCCTTTAACGGCCACTCTTAAAAATGAACCCTCTTCGCCATTATGTTTCATCATTTCTTTTATCTGAAAAGCGGCAGCTTCCGTTATTTGAACAACTTCACTCACAATAAATCCCTCCTTCTTCTGATATGTGAGATAGAACTATTTCTCTTTATAGTATATACCAAAGAAATTCCCACGCTCAATTTTCCAGCTTGAAAATATTCATATTCCCCCACCTATTTTACCAAAAAATTAGTTTATACTAATGCTGCAAAACTGATAAATAAAAAGGCCGTTCCATCGAGGGATCAGCCTTTTTATTCGCCGTTGATGATTAGAACATTTCATATTCATCAATGTACTTATATATTTTATCCACCAATTCATCCGTTGTGTCACCAAAAACCACTTCACCGTTTACAAGAGCATATAAGTTACTGGAGCATCTGCCGCAATATCCCAGACAACCATATTCTATGATATCTAAATTCGGATCCCGCTCCAATCTTTCCAAAGCCTCCTGAGCGCCACTGGCCAGATTGCTTACACAAAATTCAATAATCGGGTACATTGTTTCACCTCACAGTTACTAACAAACCATCTTATTACTTTTCCCATTTACAGTCAATATTTACGCATAAAAAATCAGCCGATTTCAAGATATCGGTTGTGATTTCCTTTTATATTCGTTATACTTTTGTCGGGGTACGTAAAAAAAGAAAATCATCTAATTTTTTATTCTTGTTACTAATTGGGGTATATATATTTATTTAAACTTTAAAGGGGACCATTTGGGGGAATCCTATAGTTAAATGCTAGTCAAATTTTTAAGAGATCAAATAAAGGGGAAAAATCATATGAAGAATCTAGTCATACTTGGTGGCGGGTATGGTGGTATGCGCATGTTGCAAAGATTGCTGCCTAATCAGCTTCCTGAAAATGTGAGCATCACGCTTATCGACCGTAATCCTTATCACTGCTTAAAAACGGAATATTATGCTTTAGCAGCAGGTACCATTCCAGATCAGCACATCCGTGTTGCATTTCCTGAACATCCTCGCTTGAAGAACGTATACGGAGAAGTACTTTCCATCGATATGGAAAATAAACAGGTCATTATAGAAAATCAAGATCCTGTCGTTTATGATGATTTAGTCATTGGCCTTGGCTGCGAAGATAAATACCACGATATTCCTGGTGCAGACACACACACTTTCAGTATCCAAACTATCGATAAATCACGCCGCACATATTCAGCTTTGAATAATTTAGGTGCTGGTGCAACCGTTTCTATCGTTGGCGGCGGACTGAGTGGTGTTGAGCTTGCAAGTGAGTTGATTGAAAGCCGTTCAGATTTAAACGTTAAGCTATTCGACCGTGGACCGCATATTCTATCTGCTTTCCCAGAAAGATTAAGTACTTTTGTTGAATCATGGTTCGATAAACATACAATCGAAATCGTCCATCATTCAAATATAACGAAAGTTGAGCCAAACCTTCTTTATAATGGCGACGAAGCCGTTCAAAGCGACGTCATCGTTTGGACAGCTGGAATACAGCCAAGTAAGATCATCCGCGATATGGATATTGAAAAAGACCGCCAAGGAAGAGCAGTTCTGACTCCTCAGCATTTCCTTCCTAATGATGACAGCATCTTTGTCGTCGGCGACTGTGCGAGCCTGCCTCATGCGCCTAGTGCTCAATTAGCGGAGTCCCAAGCAGAGCAAATCGTCCAAGTTCTTGTGAAGAAATGGGCAAATGAACCACTTCCAGAAAGCTTCCCTACAATGAAATTAAAAGGAACATTAGGTTCCCTTGGGAAGAAACAAGGTTTTGGTCTTGTTGCAAATCGCCCAATCACAGGCAGAGTGGCACGCCTGATGAAATCAGGCATTCTCTGGATGTATAAATACCATAACGGTTGATTCCAACCTAACCATGCTACATTTCATAAACTGGCCCCATGAGCTGCATGCAGCTCACGGGCCAGTTTTTCTTATTTCTTCCATTATATATCACACTTGCATCGTGTATCCATATTTTTCCATTGTTTCCACCACTTTTTTGAGACGCACATTTCCTTCTGCAATGATTTCACCTTCGATGAGGACCAGTGGATAAAACAAATCATCTTCGATCATCTTCGCAGCAAAGTTCTTTTGCTTCAGCGTTTCTGGTGGATTATACATATCTATATAGGATATTTTGAATTTCTGTTCAGGAAACTTTCTCGTTAAAGCGGCCTCAAGCCACTCACAGGTATCTTTCGAAGAAGGTAGATTCACACAACTCGCGCAAATTTGCTCCGCTCCATACACTTCTATCTCAATTTCTTTCATTTCCATAATCTTCCTCCTTCATTTTAGTATATTTGCTTCATTTTGAATAATGTTTAAAAACTTCACCTGTTTCAATCATACCAGAATAATATAGATTATATTTCCGCAAAGTTACAGTTGGATTTTTTACTACCTTCGCTTTATAATATGATTAGGAAAGGAGTCGATTGCAATGTCTGAACAAACAATGGAAGTTCAAGTTCAAGAAGTCCTAGATAAGCTTCGTCCGTTTCTTCTTCGTGATGGCGGTGACTGTGAACTAGTTGACGTAGAAGATGGAATTGTAAAATTACGATTACTAGGAGCCTGCGGAAGCTGTCCTAGTTCGACCATTACGCTAAAAGCTGGGATTGAGCGTGCCCTTCTTGAAGAAGTCCCTGGTGTAGTGGAAGTTGAACAAGTTTTCTAATAGCCCTTTAAATAACATGCAGCGTATTGATGAAGGATCACTTCATCAATAAACGTTCAACCTTTTTTTCATGCAGGCCGGAATCTTTTCTGGACTGCATGAAAAATAAAGCTGACTCGGCTTTTGCCCTATCAAATTGATACGGCTTGACGCGAGTCAGCTTTTTTATATGGACAATGAATGAAGCATGGCTCACGATTTCAAAAATTTCAATTCCTTTTTTTCCTGTTCTGAAAGGATTGCCGTATAACTTCCATCATTATCGATTTCCAATTCTCTCACAAGAAATTCCGGAAACCTATCCTTCAATCCAGTGAGCAAACTTTCACTTTTTTCTGCGGATGATAAGCATAAAACAGTTGGTCCCGCTCCGCTTAGTGCTGCACCAAATCCGCCTTCATTAAGGACAACTTCTTCTATAAGCGCTAAATGAGGGACCAACTCCGCTCTATATGGTTGATGGAAACGATCACTTTGCATCATTTCACCAACAAGCTTCCAATCTTTTGATAGAACTCCCGCCAGCAAAACATTTGCGGCTGCACTTCCGCTTATCGCATCTTTATAGGAAAGCGAATTCGGAAGGACATTTCTTGAATCCTCAGTTAGCAATTCAAAATCAGGAATGACAGCAATCACCTTAACTCCCTCGATCGGAAACGACACGACATCCGTTCTTTCATCCGTGTGAAGGCCCACGACCAATCCACCATACACAGATGCCCCCGCATTATCCGGATGCCCTTCAAAGAGGGAAGCATGCCTATTCTTCTCATCATCGGATAAATGAAGCTCACCAACGATGTTCGCCAATTCAATCCCCGCCACAATGGCAGAGGCACTGCTTCCAAGACCCCGTGCCAGTGGAATTTCGCTAGAGACGAAAAGCCGGCATGGGGATAGTTCCTTTCCATAGGAAGCCGCCGTTTCCTTGGCAATTTGGACGATATAATTACGATCATCCCTTGGAAAAACAGACATTTCCTCTGAAAGTGGAACGACTTCCCAATGATCTGATGAAGATCCGTGTATTTCCAAGTAAAGGCCTAGCGCCAAGCCGATGGAATCGAATCCTGGTCCTAAGTTGGCCGTACTTGCTGGCACACGGATCAAGAACATCTCCGATTCTGCACTCATGCCTGTTTCACACCCTGCAGATGTTCTAAAATGACTTCTTCATCCATTGGCAGCAATGTCGGTTGAATCGTGCTTGTATCGACTGCCACATTCGGATCTTTCAATCCATTTCCAGTCAATACAGCAACAATCTTACTTCCTTTTTTGATTTCACCGCTTTTTAATTGCTTATAGATACCTGCAATGGAAGCACATGATGCCGGCTCTGCAAATACCCCTTCTTTTTTAGCGAGGAAATGATAGGCTTCCAGAATTTCTTCGTCTGTCACCTCATCGATTTTTCCTTTGGATTCATTTGCTGCTTCCACAGCAAAGTTCCAACTTGCAGGATTTCCAATCCGGATGGCTGTTGCAATCGTTTCGGGATTTTCAATGATGCTATCCCGGACAATTGCAGCCGCACCTTCAGCTTCGAACCCTCTCATTTCAGGAAGGCCCGTTTGTTTCGATTCGTTATATTCTTTAAACCCTTTCCAGTAAGCAGTTATATTACCTGCATTCCCGACTGGAAGCGCCAAAATATCCGGTGCCGAGCCGAGAGCATCACAAATTTCGAAAGCCGCTGTCTTCTGCCCTTCAATCCGGTATGGGTTGACCGAATTCACAAGGGTTATCGGAGAGCTCTCACTAAGTGAACGGACGATTTTTAAAGCCTGGTCGAAGTTCCCTTCGATCGAGATGATTTCCGCACCATACATAACGGCTTGGGCAAGCTTGCCCATGGCTATTTTACCTTCCGGGATGACAACGATACAGCGCAGGTTGGCACGGGCCGCATAAGCTGCTGCAGCTGCTGATGTATTCCCGGTGGAAGCACAGATGATCGTGTCGCTGCCCTCTTCTATCGCTTTGGCAACAGCCATGACCATTCCGCGGTCTTTAAACGACCCAGTTGGATTTGCCCCTTCATATTTTACATGTAAGTCGATTCCCCACTCTTCGGATAATCGATTCAGTCTGATTAAAGGTGTATTACCCTCCAAAAGGGTTAGTGCAGGTGTGTTTTCATTAACGGGTAAAAAATCTTTATACGTGCTTATAAGTCCTTGCCAGCTCATTTGATGTCCTCTCCTTCAACTCTGTATGTACTTTTCACTTCTCTTACCATATTGTAATCATTTAATTTCTGTATTATTTGCTCAAATGCAGCCTTTGTGGCAGTATGCGTAACCAATACGATTTCGGAAGATTCCTTTTCATCCAGAGGCAATTGAAGGATTTTATCGAATCCTACCCCATGCTCGGCAAATAAATTCGTGATTTTGGCTAAAACGCCAACTTCATCTTGAACATGTAATCGAATGAAGAACTTAGCGAAAATCTCAGTCCCATCTTTCAATTGTTTCGGGTACTGAGGTGATACGGCACTGCGGCCATTTACTCCCAGCCTCATATTCTTGATGACCGTCACCATATCCGAAACGACTGCAGTCGCAGTAGGAAGACTGCCAGCCCCCGGTCCGTAAAACATCGTTTCCCCTACGGCTTCCCCATAAACGTATACAGCATTATACTCATTATTTACCGATGCTAGCGGATGTGCTTCAGGAAGCAGTGCAGGCTGGACACTTACCTCGACCCTATCACCTGCCCTGGAAGCGACGCCGATCAATTTCATTGTATAACCAAGCTTCTTGCTATATCTCAAATCCTCTTCGGATATCTCGGTAATGCCCTGTACCTCAACATCATTCAAGCCAATGTTCATTGAGAACCCAAGTGTGGAAAGGATCGCCATTTTACGGGCCGCATCCAAACCGCCTACATCGGCTGTCGGATCGGCTTCAGCAAATCCCAGCTCCTGAGCTTCCTTCAATACGTCATCATAAGCTCTGCCTTCCTTGCTCATCTTCGTTAAAATGAAGTTTGTCGTTCCATTGACGATTCCCATCATTTTCGTGATGCGGTCAGAAGATAACCCATCCACAAGTCCTCGTAAAATCGGAATTCCCCCTGCAACACTTGCTTCATAGAACAAATCACATTGATTCTCGGTGGCCAATTCCAGCAATTCCGGTCCATATAAAGCCATCAGGTCTTTATTGGCCGTAACGATATGCTTTTTATTCTTTATTGCCTCTATCAGATAACCGCGTGTTTCTTCGATTCCACCCATCACTTCTATTACAACATCAATCTCGGGATTCGATAGGATATCCTCAGGATTGTCAGTTAACATACCTTTATCGATCTCGACAAGCCTCTCCTTCGTCGTGTCTTTGACTAGTATCTTCTTAATGGATATGGAACAGCCCACTTGGTGCATGAGCTTGTCCTGATGCCTTTCAATGATTTGTACGACTCCTGATCCAACTGTACCTAACCCCAATAAACCGATCGAGATGGCTTTCATATTTTGGTTCCCCCTTAAAAACTGTTTTCCTGAAGAAGACGTTTGTATTTGTATAGTAGACATTATAAGTTTAATTCATATATTTATCAATAGTTAGAAAAGATGGATGCACGAACTTTTTTCGTCCATCCCTTGAACGAGTAAGAACGGGTAAAGCTAAATTTTTTATGGGAAAACCATTTTGATGATTATTACTTAACGCTCTTCAATGAATCATTTGTACCCATTACAATATGTGGCTTTTGCACGGGATCCATCCATTTCAGTAAACTGACGACATTCTTTTCGGCCGTGGCTGTACATCCAGCCGTCGGTTTTGTACTCCCTCTCCATATATGAAGAAAGATTGCACTTCCTTTTCCTTTTACGATGGGATTCGTATTATAATTGATGACTGCCCCATACTTATAGAGTTCATGATTCATCCTTTCGAAAGACTTCCATTTAACTGCAGGATTTCCTTTATAGGTTTTCCACTTGTTATAATCCGTGGATGTCTGATCATCAATCCAGTAGTCATATTTGGTCGTTTTCTTATAACTCATTTTCACTCCTGACGGCTTCGTTTCGCTTCCAAAGGCCTTACCAAATGAATAAATCCCGACCGGGGATTTCCCATCACCCTCTTTTTTGCTCTTCGTGAAGCCGTTCTTCCCAATGACACCCGCCATCTTCTTCAATGCCCGGCGCCATTCCCCCTGTTTCTTCTCATAAGTTTGGATCGTGACCTTCGTATCACTCATCGCTTTACCTGTCACAGATACAACTTGGTTAACGCCATTTCTCCCATCGAATTTCTTCAAAATGGCTTTTTCACCGGAACTGAAAACCTCTTTTGCATCTGCCATATTGATATATGCGGTCTTATTTGAGTGACAGACCTTATACCAGCTTCCAGTTCTTCCGCTTGCCGATAATTCTTTATTTTTCTTATAAGTTTTTAACGTTTTACTTGAAGCCGACGCCTTTTCCTTCACATCCGCTTCAGACTTCATGACAATCTTGAATTGAGTTGCTTCGCAGCCTGTTTTCGTTTCAGCTTTCACAAGATTTGCCGTTTGGATGATTAAAAGGGCTATAAAGGCGGCCATCATCAATCTTTTCATGGTCCCATCCTTCCATAGTGATCAAATATCTAATTATTCTAAAAAATCTTGTTATCATCATAACATAGTAAGTAAGGATGGATCATATTTCTTTCCCGTTTTTATCTAAATCCAGTCAATTTTAGGCAAATCATATTGCTTGGCAGGGACTTCTGCCAATTCATAAAAATGTTTGAGGAATGACTCATATTGTTGGGAGGATTTCGTGATCGAAGATATTTTATCCTCCAATTGGTTCGACCTTGTTTCCGTCGTTTTTGAAAAATACTCTTCCACAGTTTCAAAATAATGAATGGGAAATAGCATCCTCGAATATAACAACCGGGCCGAAAAGCTTGAGAACGGTTCTATGGACTGATATTCGTGAAAGAAATGGGCAATTCCCCGCTGATGGGTATGCACGTTTTGAAAATAATGTTCCCTCACCCATTCCGCGACATCCCTGGTTCCGTGGTCAAATACCCAATCGAACGGATTTTTCATCCACTTATTGCTTTTCCAGGTATCATGTAAAAAACGTTCATAACATACCGTTCCACTATCGACAATTTGCGGGGTATCATCGATTTCTGTGTCGACTAAATATTGAATCGCATTTTCACCTAGGACCATATAATAGGGAAAGGTTTCTATAAATAATTTTTCAAACTGGTTATCAGGATGGGCGTTGAGCTTATCCCGCCAAATCTTTTCTAACTGATCGATCCTTTGTTCCCAGAGTTCTTTCCATTTACCGATCCTTGAACATGTTCGAATCGTATCATTAATAGTTCTCCCACGCTGATGGAACCTTGCCAGACGCCTTCCTGGGTTGAAATTTTTCGGACCTTCCAATGCCTGATTGGCAAGAAGGATGAATAATTGTTCATCCGCTTCCGAAACATAGCTTCCATGATTGGCAAGGACAAAGGCGGATACGTGACGATCACCTTGTGAAATCAGATGTTGAGACATTTTATAACGTTCCACTAATTCCTCCTGCTCCATATTTTCAATGGGAACGATACTGTACACCATATTCCCTGAACGGAAGCTCGGAAACCTGACATTGGCTTCTTCAAGCTCCACCTGTATACCATAATTATTAAAAATGATTTCTTCTATCATGGAATGGCCCCCTTCATCAAATGGATATAATAGAAATATTGGACATCATAAACTTATATATATGTGGAATAACCCGTTTTCTGAATGATTATCGAAACCTTATTAGAAATTCCAATCAAAACGTTTAATCAAATCAAACTACCTAATTAGAACTTTCCCTTTAAAATATAGAGAAATGGGTGATGACATGGCTAATATTGAACAATCAATGTCTGAAAAAACTGCTCGAAAATGGCTAATTGACCGAGGGGTGAAATTGGAGGATATCGCTGAGCTTGTCATGTATTTGCAATCAGGCTACCATGAAAATCTCCAAATGTCCGATTGCCTTCACAATGTCGAACGGGTCCTTTCAAAACGCGAGGTCCAAAATGCCATCCTTACCGGCATTCAGTTGGATATTTTAGCAGAGAAAAAACTGCTCGAGGAGCCTTTGCAGAGCATCATTGAAATAGATGAAGGCCTATATGGGGTCGATGAAATATTGGCTTTTTCAATTGTGAATGTTTATGGATCGATCGGTTTTACCAACTATGGTTTCATCGATAAACAAAAGCCGGGTATCTTAAAATATTTAAACGATAAAAGCACGGGTAAGGTGAACACCTTTTTAGATGATATCGTTGGGGCAATTGCAGCTGCCGCTTCAAGCCGGCTTGCCCATAGAACCGAAAATGCTGAATAGAGAACTTATGATATTCACGACATAAAAAACCAGGGCTGCATTCGCAGCCCTGGTTTTTTTCATTCGAAGCGCCATAAGTCGAGGGTGTCCACCACATGCGTCGGCTGCTCCTTATATTGCTTTAAGCGTTCTTTTGTCGTTACTCCAGTATGTACAAGCAATGTATCGATCCCTGCATTGATGCCGGCAAGGATATCCGTATCATAGTTATCTCCAACCATGATTGTCTCTTCTTTAGGTACCCCTAATACTCTTAGAGCTTGCTCCACTATGACGGATTCAGGTTTTCCAATGAAAATCGGCTGTACCTGGGTCGAAACGGAAACTACGGAGGTCAAGGCACCATTCCCCGGTAAAAGGCCTTGCTCAGTAGGAATGGCAATATCACCATTGGTCGAAATGAAAACAGCGCCATTTCTTACAGCAAGACAGGCTTTTGATAACTTTTCATAATTGACCCCGCGGTCGATGCCCATTACCAGAAAGTCTGGATGCTCTTCCACAAGCTTCATTCCTTTTTCCTTAAGAGCCTCGATGATACCTTCTTCACCCACCACATAAACCGATGCATCTTTCTTTTGTTCAGCTATGTAATTGGCAGTTGCCATGCTTGTCGTGAAAACCTGGTCATCTTCCGTCGATATGCCGATGCTTCTCAATTTATCCGCCACCTGTGCCGGAGTCCTGGATGAATTATTGGTGACGAATAAATAAGGGATATCCCTTTTCCTTAGGTCATTAATAAACCCTGCCGCTTCCGCAATTTGTTCAGTTCCGCGATACATGGTGCCATCCAAGTCAATTAAATATCCTTTATAAGACTTCATTTGAATTCGCCTTCCTAACGCTGCTAGTTTTTAAAAGCTGATACAGGTCCCAATTCATTTGTTAAATAGTTCCTCACCAAATCCGGGAATTGCTTGAATGCCTCGATATTTTCCGAAAATACGGCATGCAGTTCTTTGTGATTCACTTCAATGAAGTCTTGAACCAGCATTTTCCTTAGCGGCAAGACCTTTTTGAATTGTATCGCTTTTTCTTCAGAAATGACTTTTTCATCTTGAAGGATATCGATAATATCTTCATAACTTCCTGGATCACGCATAATAAAACCATCAATTACCGCATTTCCTACGTCCAACACGGAATCGATGGAAGTTTGTATGAGCCTTTCAGCGATAAGTTCCGAAAGATCTCCATCCCAATTATCATGACCTTCAAAAAGTCCAAGCTGCTTTTCAAGAAAACCTAATATTTGTTCAATCTTTTGGCGGTCTACAAAGTACATTTTTTTCCAGATCCTTTCTGATCTAAGATGATATAGGGAATCAATGGTCGAATGAGCGGCATCGTTAAAACCCTGTGCCGAACCAACCTTATTCCTTGATAATACCATAGCTTCTCCCTTACTCTCAATTCCTTCAACCACAACCATTGTACCATCCAATAACTAACAGAAGCGGGTGTGTTACACATTGCCTTTTCAATGTGTGCATTTCCCAATTCACGATCCCATTTATATTCTTACCATTTTCATTTAATCGATGAACGCTTATCATTGCCGGAGGTTCCTAAGGCATTATGAGGAGCGACGAGGTTCTCAGGCAGAAGCCCCGTAAAATGTACTGTTCCCCTATTGAGGTCACTTTGTTATGATGGAACTACAAATGTGAAGATAAGAAGGGAATGATACTATGGAAGATCGTTTTTATTTATACAATGACGTCGTTGATTCAAAAACCCGGTTCATAAGCTTCATGGGAGAGGAATCAAGATTCGATCTGGCCATTACGACTACCGATCGTTTTTATGGAAAGAAGCTTGTTTTAAATATGCAGAGTAATCGTTTCGCGATTATTGGGCCTGATGATTTAGAAGAGGAAGGCTATCTTGAGCATGCCTTTCAGTTATCAGAAGCGGAAGCCGAAGAACTGCGTCACTTTTTAATGGAAATCGTCTGAGTGCTGAAGTTTTTTTATCTTAAACGGGAAACCTACTGAATGTAAGACCGATTACATGAGGGGGGATTATCTTGGACAAAGAAGAATACCACGATTTTTCCAATGTCGAAAAACAGAGGGATTATTTAATTCCTGAAGAATTTCCCGAAGGACCTTTTGGATCAGCCATAGCAAAAGATGCACCAGTTCAGAATAAAAACACCCCGTGGCAGGAAGGGCAACGATATCAAAGTGCCTTTAATTATGAAAATAAATCGTTGCACGAAGATTTACCTCGAAAATATCCTGGTGCTCATCCGACACATGACGATTCGGAAAAAGATGAACAGCCTCCATATAAAGGATATGGTAACTCTTAACATGAAAGGCCAGAGTGAATTCTGGCCTTTTTATTTCTTTATTTTCTTCACGACGAAATAAGGACAGCCAAAATTGCAGTATTCATATAAATATTCACTAAGCGTGCTTATTTTCGTATCAAAGGTCGCTTTCTGATTATTATCATCAAAAAATCCACGCAGCCTCAATTGCCCGTAACCCCAATCCCCTACTATATAATCATACTTCGTTAAAATCTCACTGTATCTGGCCTTAAACGCTTCTTCATTATAGCCTTCCCTTTCATTCTCAATTATTTCATAGGTCATGTTATTGATGTTAATCATTGTTTTCACCTCTCATATATACATTCCTTCTTTAAATTATAACTGATTCCCCATCAATTACTAAGCGAAAAATAGAGAAATATGTTCATCCTAAAGTTACGGGGGTGTTATTGATGAAAAAAACAATAATAACGATAGGTTTAAGCTCGATTATTGCACTAACCGGATGTACTGATAAAGAAAAAGATCAGGGGCTCGGTGCAAAAAACAATGCCGGTAACCCAACAAACGTAAATAATCCAACTCAATATTATGATGAGGATTATCGTAATAATGATAATAAAAGTGATGATTTCGGTTTTACCCGCACTAATAGTGCAACCATTGATGGCCGTAACATTTCCAACAAAGCTGCTTCCATTGACCGTGAACAACTTTCTGATGTCATTTCTAAACTGAGTGTTCAGATTCCAAATGTCAATGATGCCGCTACCCTCGTTACTGATGAGGAAGTGCTTGTCGTATATGATACCAATGCCAAGGATCGGACGGAAACCGCAGACCAAGTCAAACGCACTGCCATGTCCGTCGTGCCTCGCTATTATCATGTCTACGTCAGTGATGATTATCAAACCCTTGCCCAAGATGTCGAGAATTTCTCTACATTGAAATCCGGCAGCAAAGGGATCGACTATACGATCGAACAAACCATCAAAAGAATGCTGAAGTCGCCTCAAGGATACAAAATGAGTGACGAAGAAAATGAAAACGGGGAAATGGTTAACGATAAAAGAGATCATCACGATAACATAAACCAAAAAATGGATAACCGTTAATAAAAAAGGACCGAATTTTTCGGTCCTTTATTTCACTCTATTTCAATAATCCTTCACCTTTGTTTTGCTTATGTTTTGCCGCAGCATTAACCTGTTCATCCGCATGGTAGGATGAACGGACAAGCGGACCGGATTCACAATGGCTGAAGCCTTTTTCCAATGCACGTTCCTTCAGCTCGGCAAATTCCTCAGGCGTGTAGTATTTCAGCACCTTTAAATGCTTTTTAGTTGGCTGCAAATACTGGCCGATCGTCATAATATCCACATTATTAGCCCTTAGGTCATCCATGGTCTCGAGGATTTCCTCCCGAGTTTCACCCAAACCTACCATTAAACTGGACTTTGTCGGGATTTCCGGATACAGTTCCTTGGCTCTTCTTAAAAGCTCCAATGAACGTTCGTACTTGGCCTGAGCCCGTACACGGTCGGATAAACTTCTGACAGTCTCTATATTATGGTTCAGGATATCTGGTTTAGCATCCATCAAAGTCTTGATATTTTCAAACACCCCGCCCATATCAGACGGTAATACTTCAATTGATGTAAATGGATTTTTGCGTCGGATGGCACGGACCGTTTCAGCGAAAACTTCAGCGCCTCCATCCTTTAAATCATCACGGGCAACAGCTGTAATGACGACATGCTTTAAATTCATCAAAACAACGGAATCGGCAACACGCTCAGGTTCAGCCCAGTCCAATTCATTCGGACGTCCGGTTGTAACAGCACAAAAACGGCAAGCCCTTGTACAGATTTCACCTAAGATCATGAAAGTAGCCGTCCTTCTCACTGCCCAGCATTCGTGAATATTCGGACATTTTGCCTCTTCACAGACAGTATGAAGATTTTTCTCGCGCATCATATTTTTTAAACCGAGGTAATTTTCGTTAGTATTAAGCTTTATTTTCAACCAATCTGGTTTACGAAGAATTTCTTTATTTGTAGAAGACATGAAAATGCCACTCCATTCTATAGAAATTAACACACCCTACTTTAACAATAAAAAAGCATTTATACAAGTTATAGTTGGTTTCCCATTATTTATTTTTCATGTTTATAGCTAAATCAGCAAAACTATAAAAGATGGATGGACTGATGTCTTTTAAATACGGAGAATGTCATGAAAGGAGCCTGCCCCGTTGAAAAAATTATTCCTTCTTACCATTACTTGTTTGTTTATTTTGAATGCACCAGGCCAAGTGGCTAATGCTGCTGATAACCCAGATGTTTATGCCGGGAGAATGGAGCTATATAAAAATATGGAGGCTACCCTTCAAATCCCGTGGTATTACCTTGCTGGAGCTGATCAATATGAGCACAGCCTCAGGGCTGCCCGAAGGGATTTAGAGCCTGCAAAGGGTTTAATAGGCATCCACATCGAGCCTTCAAAGTGGAGCGGGGCCCTCAATCCTGACTTAAACGACGTGAACCCGCTCACGATCACATTTTTTGATGGATTGGGCCAGGATGGAAATGGGGATGGCAAAGCTGATATCACTAATGATACAGATCGATTGTATGCTTTTTCGAAGCATCTCCAATCTTATGGTGCTGATGAAGATAATATCCGGATTGGCTTGTGGGATTATTATAAACGAGATAAAGCCGTCAGCATCATTATCGGCAATGCCGAGATTTATAAGAAATATGGCCGGTTGGATCTACATGAAAAGGCCTTCCCGGTTCCAGTACGAACTCATTATACGTACTTAAATACATGGGGAAGCGCTCGTGGATGGGGCGGAAGGAGAATCCATGAGGGCACTGATATTTTTGCGGATTATAGCCTTCCAGTTCGTTCCACGAGCTATGGAATCATCGAAATGAAAGGCTGGAATAAATTCGGCGGTTGGCGGATTGGGATACGGGATTTAAATAATACCTATCATTACTTTGCCCATTTAAGCGGCTTTGCCAAAGGCTTGAAAGTCGGACAAATCGTCGAGCCCGGACAAGTCATCGGAGGTGTCGGCAGTACAGGTTACGGCCCTCCAGGAACTTCCGGAAAATTCCCTCCCCATCTTCATTACGGAATGTACAAAGACAACGGAATCACAGAATGGAGCTTTGACCCTTACCCCTATTTACGATTGTGGGAAAGGAAAGATCTGGCTAAAAAGCAAAAGTGAGCGGCGTGAATTTTACGCCGCTTTTTTTTGATTCAAAACATAAACCCCTGAACTTAATGCATAGTTATTAGTAAAGGGGGCTAAAGCGTGTTCCGAAAAAGATTTCGAACGAAGAAATTCCGAAAAAAGGGGCCTCTTCCCACCCGAAAAGTATTTCTCTATTCATTTATCCTGTTTATCATATCAAGCATCATGACTCTTTGGTACGTGGACAAATCAATCGAACCCGTGATCATGAGTGTAGCCGAATATGAAATCAAACGGATTGCAACGGAAACGATTCATGAATCGGTTGATGAAAATATAGCGAAGATTGATATGAACAAAATCATCACCAATAACAAGGGTGGTAAGGACTCCAGTTCTTCCTATAGCTTCAATCCGGTCATATACAGTGAATTGCGGGCTAACATTACGAATGATATTCAAAAAAAGCTTGGCATCAAACAGGGAAATCCTTTTAAAACAGGTTCAGCCAAAATAAATGATGAACAATATAAAAGTGTGGTCTATTATATACCATTTGGTGTCGTAACCGGGAATAACCTTCTTTCCAATTACGGACCTGAAATCCCAGTGAAAATGTCGGTCATCGGGAATGTTGAATCGGATTTGAGGACAAAACTGACAAACGCAGGCATCAATAATGTTTATTATGAATTGATTGTGGATTTTGATGTCAATATTCAAATCGTCATCCCCTCGTTCACAAAGGAGACCAAGGTGAGTCAGGAAGTGACAGTCGGAAGCCTGCTGATCGAAGGTGATGTTCCAAGTTATTTTAGTAATGGAAACGGTTCGGTGGCACCTCCCATCATGAAGGAAAACAAGGAATGAAAAAACCAGCTTATCCTTGAGGTTAGGCTGGTTCTTGTATATTGAGACATTTCATGATAAGCAAATGCAGGTTTTTATTCAAGTCCACTTCATACAGCTCCTTGATTTGCTCCCCATCTTCTTCAAGAATCCTTATCATGGGGCGGTCTCCTATCCCCTCGTTCTGAGCGGAAACTACCCCTTTCCTTCCATCATTCAATTCAACGGATAGACCATTAGGATAAATGGCAACCGCCCGGCGGAAAGCCTCGATGATCGTATTGTCGAACTTTTTCCCGCCTCCGGCATAAAGGACTTCCAATCCCTGATGCGGCAGCACGGCCTTATGGTAAACGCGGTTGGAAGTCACGGCATCAAACACATCGGCAACGGCAATGATCTTGCCGAAATAATGGATTTCATCCCCTTTTATCCCTCGGGGATATCCAGATCCATCTAACCGTTCATGGTGCTGATAGGCACAATTCGCAACTAAAAGGGAAACGGTATGAACATTTTTGATTAGATGGAATCCGTAATCGGCATGTTTTTGGATTTGTTCAAACTCACTTTCCGTCAGCTTATCGGGTTTATGGAGGATTTCCAAAGGCACGAGCATTTTGCCGACATCATGTAAAATCGCTCCAAGCCCAAGAATTTCGAGATTCTTATCATTGATATTCAATTCCATCCCGATTGCCAGGGTATATAAGGTCACATTGAAGGAATGAGTAAAGATATAGTCATCGTATGTATAAACGTCAGCCAATAAAGTCATTAACTCTTTATTCCTTTTCAGCTCGCCCATGATGTTCCGAACTATTTGAATGAACTTGACGTTAGCCTGCTCTATCGTGAATGACCCTGCAAGGTTCATTTTGTTTTTCATGTCCAGGAAAGTGGTTTCAATCGTATTAATGGCTTCTCTTCGTAGTTTCCCTGACGCTGGGGGCATGGGAATAATGTCATCCGTCCTGGAATCTTGAAGGTAAACAAAGGGAATATTAAGGGACACCAGTCGATTGATCATTTTCTGCGTTAATGGAAGACCCTCGCACAATAGGATATGGCCCGCTCGTTATAGATGTTTTTACCGAGCCTCGCTCCAGGCCTTAGGGACTCTGTAATAGCTAGCCTCTTACTTGTACTCCATTTTCCCATTCGATATTTGTAAATCTGACCGTTTATTTCCTTTATTAGGATTATCGGAAAATATTTAGATAAATGAATCTGTTTGAACGCATTTGTTGAAAAAATATCAGCATTTTTTTTGATAAAAAAATAAGGCCCTCTTTTGGAAAAAAGAAAGCCCCCCTTTTCAAATCATTTTGATTAATGCCTCTTTACCAATCATTCCTGGATGAATGCCCTTTTCCACAGCCTCCCAGGTAACTGATTCAAGCGGCGCTTCCAATAGTTCTTCAATCGATTTAACTCCTGTGGCCCTTCCTGCAAGGATTTTACGATCTCTCAATTTATCATTCAGCAGTCCAACATCTAACGCACCGCACATTATATACCCTTTTTCGGACGCGACAGCAAGTAAATGCGTTTTGGGAAGTCGGACAGAAATGGCTAGGAATGTATGATTATCAAGAATTATTGGTATCATGTTAATCAATTGGTTTCGCCCCTCTCTTCCCGATACTTTATGAAAAAAAGGGCGAAACCGTGATTTAGAGTTTGGTGTTGGTGTATATTTTATCCAGCTTCCATAAAAGGATATCCCGTAAGAATTCCGGTAGGAAATATTTCTTGCGATTGGAGCGCTGGATACTTGGAAAGAAGTGTCCAAACGTGAACATATCAGGTATTGCCAGTTTATAGGACTTATCCGCCTGCAGTTTCTCCCCTTTTATAAGTATCCCTTTTACGATTCCATTCTCCATTTCGTTAAATTCAATTTGATCATAATGCATGACTCCCATGATTTTTCCGCGGAAACCGAAACCTTTCACCTGAACATGAGGCCATTCCTCATTTCTCGATTGCATTAAGATTTCTTTTAATTCATTCCCATTAACTTCAACGACGCAAGGATTGATGGGATGTGGACAAATTCTGTGAATATCCCCTTTTGTGACAGGTCCCTTTGGCAGCCCATCGAGCAGAAGACCGGCATTCAAAAAGGAACAATCCGCCTGAGTCCACTCCCTTAGGGCATCCCCAAGGAGTTCAGTCAAAGGACTTCTTTTGAACCAATCATTATCCAGTGCTTCGGGTAAATCCACTGCAACCTGTTTTAGCGTTTCCCCTCCGGCCTGGTATATCTCTTCAATCCATGACCGTTCATTCTCCAATTCCAAAAAGTCATTGGTATCATAAAGAATGGCACTCTTATGGCTAACTTTCTTTTCCTGATTGACGGTCATTTCCACCTGTCCAACATAGAAGCCATATTTCCCTGCACCGCAAAGGAGTGTATCATTGATCAATTTACCTTGGTGGAGGATGTGGTGGGTATGCGCGCCAAGTATGATGTCAATCTCCGGAAAATCCTCTGCCATCCTCTCATCATCATGGATGCCCAGGTGGGAAAGGATGATGATTACATCCGCCTCTGTTTTGACCTTTTCGAGCTGTGCCTTTAACTCCACGAATGGTTCTGTTATTTCCCAGCCCATCGCAGAATAAAACTTTTGAAAAAAGGCTGTCAAACCTATAATGGCAATTTTGGTGCCTTTTACCGTCGTATGTATCCAATATGGCAGCGCCCATTCCGGCCTTTCATAATCACCGTAATAAATATTGGCTGCCAAGACCTTGAACTTTGCATGATCATATAAGGAGTCTAACGCATCATGAGGTAAAGTGATCCCTTCATTATTTCCGATGGTCACATATTGGTAGCCAGCTTCATTAAGCAGTTCAATATTTCCTTTACCCAACGTACCTTCTGTATATGGATGCCAGCGGTCCACATGATCGCCTATATCCAGTATGATCGCTTCTTCTCCCGTTTCTTGATGAAGTTGTCTTCTTTCTTTAAGAAACTTATCAATACGAGGCCAATTCTCAAAATGACTATGGAGATCATTGGTGTGATACAAATGAATGATTTCTGACATCATTTCTCCTCCTCGTTTATCCTGTAATACCTTGATATATAAGACGTAAACCAATGATTATCAGCACTATTTTCAACATATTTTCCAGCGACGCACTCTTTAGGCGCGTATTGATGAATGCGCCCAATTTAGCACCGAACCAAGCACCCGGAATCAGGGCAAAAGCATATGGCCAATTTACATTTCCAAGGGAAATATGCGTAATCGAATTAGTGATGGAAGATAGAAATACCATGAACATCGAAGTCGCTACAGCCATATGCGGAGGGAAGAAGAATAGAAGCATCATGACGGGAACCATTAAGGCCCCACCGCCAATTCCAAATAACCCGGAGCTGAATCCCACGACAAAAGAAATCAATACAGCCAAAAGAGGGTGGTAACCATAGGAAAATGAATGTCCATTTTCAGTTTTATACGTCTTCACTATTTTCCCTTTTCCAGGCTTGAAAAGCATTGGCTTCAAACGATTTTTCACTAATAACACGATAGCCATGAAAACCATGAAAATTCCAAAGTACAATGAAAAAGCTTCGGCGTTAAGGTTTTTATTCACATAAGCCCCTATTATTCCACCAGGTGCACTGCCAATAAAAAAGATTAAGCCGGCCTTATAATCCACCACTTTATGTTTTAAATAAGATAAAGTAGAAGATAAGCCGGTAAAAATCATGATTACGGTTGAAACACCTACGGCGACCTGAGGAGTCAGCTCATCGATAATATTCGTAGATGTACCTAAATATAAAAGAGAAGGCACAATGATGATGCCGCCGCCCAGACCGACAAGAGCGCCGATTCCTCCCGCTAATAATCCAATACCCACTAATACTAACCATACCATGAAGAAATCCGCCTTTACCTGTTTGTTAGGATATTACCTCTCTAGCTTGTCACATCATCTCTTTATTAATTATATAATTCCCCTTAAAACAAACCAAGCTGCTTAGGAGCCAGCCCTTCATATTCTATACCAAGCAACTCAATCATTTGTTTGGCATTATCAGCGGCATCTCCTCCTGAGTTATTATTGAACAGGACATATAACTCCTTGGATTCCTTTTCCAATTCCCTGATTTTCTCCACCCATTCTGTCAATTCCTGATGATTATATCTATATAAGTACCTGACCTCACGCCAATTATCACCTGAAGCAGGCCTTTGCCAACCATGCAGGTTACGGCCATGAAAGCGTATCAGGGTTTTATCTTTATCGGCGGCATGCAGAACGACAGGAATGGATCCCTCTCCAGCCTGCGGCTCATCGCATACAGTATGGATCCAGCCTTCCTTTTCGATAAAGTCCAAAGTTTGCTGGAATACATTGGGCCTGTACCAGCTTTGATTCCGAAATTCAATGGCAGCTGGAATATCGCCCATTTCATCTTTGCACCATCGCAGGTAATTCACATTTTCCCGTTTACAATCAAACCATGGCGGAAACTGAAATAAGACCATCGCGAGCTTGCCGGACTTCTGATAAGCTTCCAGAGAGCCGCAAAATGCCTTGAACATTTCCTTCTTACTTTCAAATGGGATTTCCCCACGCTGATGTCCTGTCATCCCTTGATAGGCTTTAACGACAAACTGGAATGATGCAGGCGTCTCGGATACCCACTTTTCACTGTTCCTCTTTGGCTGGACTGCATAAAATGAGGCATCCACCTCCACAACGGGAAAATGAGCACCGTACTCTTTGAGTTTATCACGCTGGGACACACCGCCATGATACAAACTATCATGATCACCCCAACCGGTCACACCAACATAAATCATCTGCATCATCACTCCTTTGGGACAGGCCCCAATTACTGGACTTCTTCTTTTATTATTTTTTACCCTTATTGAGCCATATCTAATCTTTGGTATAGGGGTGTGAATATCAAAAGCAAAAAGCCTGCCAGACAGACCCGGCAGGCTTTTTGTATGAATGGTTATCCTAAATCGCCTTACAGGCAGGGCAATCGGTTATTAACCGATTGAGCCTTCCATTTCGAACTTGATCAGACGGTTCATTTCAACCGCATATTCCATTGGAAGTTCTTTTGTAAATGGTTCGATGAAGCCCATTACGATCATTTCCGTTGCTTCTTGCTCAGAAATTCCGCGGCTCATCAAGTAGAACAATTGTTCTTCAGATACTTTGGAAACCTTCGCTTCGTGTTCAAGGGAAATGTTATCATTCAAGATTTCATTGTAAGGGATTGTATCAGATGTAGACTGATTATCCATGATTAATGTATCACATTCAATGTTGGAACGAGCTCCATCCGCTTTACGTCCGAAATGAACGATACCACGGTATGTTACTTTACCGCCCTGTTTAGAAATTGATTTTGATACAATCGTTGAAGATGTATTTGGCGCTAGGTGAATCATTTTTGCTCCAGCGTCTTGGTGTTGCCCTTTGCCGGCAATGGCAATCGATAATGTCATTCCGCGAGCACCTTCACCTTTTAAGATGACAGCAGGATATTTCATTGTCAATTTGGAACCGATGTTACCATCGATCCATTCCATTGTTGCATTAGCATCACAAACCGCACGTTTCGTAACCAGGTTAAACACGTTGTTTGCCCAGTTTTGGATCGTCGTGTAACGGCAGTAAGCATCTTTCTTGATGACGATTTCAACAACCGCACTATGAAGGGAGTTAGTTGTATAAACAGGAGCTGTACAACCTTCTACATAGTGAACGGATGCGCCTTCATCAACAATGATTAGCGTACGTTCGAATTGCCCCATGTTTTCAGAATTGATCCGGAAATAAGCTTGAAGCGGAGTATCCACTTTAACGCCTTTTGGTACATAGATGAAAGATCCGCCTGACCAAACTGCCGAGTTCAATGCAGAGAATTTATTGTCAGTGGGCGGGATCGTTTTTCCAAAGTGCTCACGGAAGATATCCTCATTTTCACGAAGTGCCGAGTCCGTATCTTTAAAGACGATACCCAAATCTTCCAATTCTACTTTCATGCTGTGGTAAACCACTTCTGATTCGTATTGAGCAGATACGCCTGCAAGATATTTTTGTTCGGCTTCAGGAATTCCCAATTTATCAAAAGTCTGTTTGATTTCTTCAGGAACTTCATCCCAAGATTTCTCTGATTTCTCTGACGGCTTAACATAGTATGTGATTTCATCAAAATTCAGGCTCTGCATGTCGCCGCCCCATTGAGGCATTGGCATGTTGTAAAAATGCTCCAATGATTTCAAACGGAAATCAAGCATCCATTGCGGTTCATCCTTCATTCGAGAAATTTCTTCCACGATTTCTTTTGTCAGACCACGCTTTGAACGGAAGATGGAAACATCTTTATCCGCAAAGCCATATTTATAATCGCCGATTTCAGGCATTTTCTTTGCCATAGCTCGTATTCCTCCATTTCAAATGGCTGAATTACAACAGCTCATTTTAATTTAATTATTCCTTCAATCCCTTTTCCATGGCTTTCCAAGCTAAGGTAGCACACTTGATTCGGGCTGGGAATTTAGAGACACCTTGAAGGGCTTCAATATCCCCAAGGTCCATCTCATCGTCGTATTCTTTTCCCTGGATCATTAAGGAAAAAGTCTCGGATATCGCTAGGGCAGTATCAACGTCTTTGCCCTTAATGGCCTGAGTCATCATGGAAGCCGAACTCATCGATATCGAACAACCATCACCATCGAATTTAACATCGCTGACCTTGCCATCTTCAATCTTCATCGTTAAACGAATCCGATCGCCGCAAGTTGGATTATTCATATCGATAGTCATGCTGCCATCCTCTAGCATGCCCTTATTACGTGGTTTCTTATAGTGATCCATAATGACTTGTCGGTAAAGTGTATCTAGGTTATCAAAAGACATTACTGAAATACTCCTTCGTTTTAACAAGCCCGGATACGAGCTTATCAATATCTTCTTCCGTGTTATATAGATAGAAACTTGCTCTTGCCGTCGATGATACGTCAAGCCATTTCATTAATGGCTGTGCGCAATGATGACCGGCACGGACAGCAATTCCATCTGCATCAAGAACGGTAGCGACATCATGTGGATGTACGTCATTAATATTAAAGGTTATTACACCCGCACGCTTTTCAGCATCTTTAGGACCGAATATGGTCAGCCCTTCGACTGCTGACATTTTTTCCATTGCATAAGCGGCAAGCTTATGCTCATGCCGTTCAATATTATCCAAGCCGATTTCTTCCAAGAAATCAATTGCAGCACCAAGGCCGATGGCGCCGGCAATGATTGGAGTACCGCCTTCGAATTTCCACGGGAGTTCTTTCCATGTAGATTCATGCAAACCTACAAAATCGATCATCTCTCCGCCGAATTCAATCGGCTCCATTTTTTCCAGGAGTTCTTTTTTGCCATATAATACGCCGATACCTGTTGGACCGACCATTTTATGACCTGAGAAGGCAAAGAAATCACAATCCAGATCACGGACATCCACTTTTAGGTGCGGCGTGCTTTGCGCCCCGTCGACTACCATTACAGCACCGTGTTCATGGGCAATTTTCGCGATTTCCTTCACTGGATTGATAACACCAAGTACATTCGAAACCTGCATGATGGAAACGATTTTCGTTGCGTCCGTAATGGTTGCCCTAACATCATCAAGGGAAATCGTGCAATCTTCTTGAAGCGGAATATACTTCAGTACAGCGCCTTTTTCTTTGGCAAGCTGCTGCCACGGAATGATATTACTGTGATGCTCCATGTAGGAGATGACGATTTCGTCACCCTCTTTAATATTTGCACCACCGTAACTTCTTGCTACAGTATTTAAAGAAGTCGTTGTGCCTCTTGTAAAGATGATTTCTTCTGTAGAAGAAGCATTAATGAATTTACGTACCTTTTCACGTGCACCTTCATACGCATCCGTAGCTTTTGTTCCAAGTGTATGCACCCCGCGGTGAACATTCGAGTTGTATCCGCGGTAATATTGCTCAATCGCTTCAATCACTGCAGCCGGTTTTTGAGAGGTTGCAGCACTATCTAAATAAACTAATGGCTGACCATTGACTTCTTGATCTAATATCGGAAAAAGCTTACGAATTTCGTATGGGTTCATTACTGCACTTTCCTTTCAATGACCGCTACTAATTGTTTTTTAACTCCCTCAATTGGAAGCTGGTTAACAACAGGGGCCAAGAATCCGTGAATGACAAGTCTTTCTGCTTCTTTCTTAGTAATACCACGGCTCATTAAATAATACAGTTGAAGAGGGTCGACACGACCGACGGAAGCAGCATGGCCAGCCGTTACATCATCTTCATCAATCAAGAGGATTGGATTGGCGTCCCCGCGTGCTTTTTCACTTAACATCAATACGCGTGATTCTTGTTCGGCATTTGACTTTGTAGCGCCATGCTCTATTTTCCCAATTCCATTAAAAATGGAGGATGCGGCTTCTTTCATGACACCGTGCTTAAGGATATAGCCCTCAGAGCGTTTGCCATAATGGATGATCGCTGTCGTAAAGTTCTGTTTTTGTTCCCCGCGTCCGACTACAACGGTTTTAGTATCACCGTGAGAGCCATCGCCCATTAGATATGTTGTATTATCTGAAATCGTATTTCCATCGTTCATCAGGCCAAGTGCCCACTCAATACGAGCGTCACGACCTGCCACTCCACGGCGGTTAACGTATGTCGTGAAGCCTTTAGAAAGGGTATCGACTGCTCCGTACTCCACTTTGGCATTCGCATTTGCAAATACTTCCGTTACGATGTTGGCAATACCTTCGTTAGACTCAACGCTTGAGAAGTAGTTCTCTACATATGTGACAGAGCTATTATCTTCCGCTACGATCAAGACATGGTTGAAAAGTGTAGTATCTGGATTATCCAATAGGAAGACCGATTGGATCGGCTCTTTGATTTCTACATTTTTCGGAACATAAAGGAATGCACCTCCATTAACTAATGCAGCATGAAGTGCCGTTAAACGATGTTCATTTATCTTAACGCCGTCTTTCATGAAATATTTTTGCACGAGCTCAGCATGGTCACGAGCCGCTGTTAAAATATCCGTAAAAATGACGCCTTGTTCTTTCACATTTGCTGACAGATTGATATGTGCCGGCGTATTATTGCGTTGAATGTATAAGTTTTCATTTTCTTCAATGATGGATTTAATTTCTTCCGGAAGCTCCTCTAAAGAGGCAAAAGCGTCACTATCAACCGTATGGGTCTGGAAAGAAGTAAAATTCCATTTATCGATTTTCGTTTTATCCGGCTTTGGCATCGGGAGCTTTTCTAATTCAGAAAACGCTTGAATCCGAAGCTCGGATAACCAAGCTGGATCATTATTTTTAGTTGAATAGGAGCTTATATCCTCTTGTTCAAACGGTAATTTCGTTTCTGTAGTCATTGCAAATCCTCCTACTTACGCTTCTTCGCCAACAGTTTCGTCGTCAATGCCCAATTCTTGTTTAATCCAGTCATAACCTTCCGCTTCCAAGCGGGCAGCAAGTTCAGGACCGCCTGATTTAACGACACGTCCTTGCATCATAACATGTACAAAATCAGGAGTGATGTAATTTAATAGACGTTGGTAGTGAGTGATGATCAAGCATCCAAAGTCTTCTCCGCGCATTTCGTTGATTCCTTTTGAAACGACTTTAAGTGCATCGATATCTAGACCTGAATCAATCTCATCCAAGATTGCAATTTTAGGTTGGATCATCATTAATTGAAGAATCTCGTTACGTTTTTTCTCTCCGCCTGAGAAACCTTCATTCAAATAGCGTTGCGCCATATCTTCATCCATTTCAAGGAACTCCATTTTTTGGTCCATTTGACGGATGAATTTCATCAATGAAATCTCATCGCCTTCTTCACGGCGTGCATTAATGGAAGAACGCAAGAAGTCAGCATTTGTAACACCGCTGATTTCACTTGGATATTGCATAGCTAGGAATAGACCGACACGAGCGCGCTCGTCTACTTCCATTTCCAATACATCTTTGCCATCGAATGTGATGGTTCCGCTAGTCACCTCATATTTTGGGTGACCCATGATTGCTGATGATAAAGTGGATTTACCAGTTCCATTTGGTCCCATGATCGCATGGATTTCTCCACCCTTGACTTCAAGGTTTACCCCTTTTAAAATCTCTTTACCTTCAATTGATACGTGAAGATCTTTAACCGTTAATGTAGAAGCTGACATAATAATACCTCCGTGAACTAATTCCAATTTTATTACCAGAAAGTAAAGATTACTTTCTTTACTGTAATTTTACGTAAAAGCATTCTCACTTTATTCTCATTCCAATTTTATAACAAATCCAATTTAGAATCAACTAAATAGATAAGGGTTTCCACTTCTGCCATGTTTAAAACCCATCCTATTCTTACAATACTAACAGATATAGCCTGTTATCTGCATATTCATAGTTATTTTAGTTTTTGTTAAAATTATCTTATTATTCAGCAAATCTTCGTCCTTATTAATATATGTTCAAAGAATTCGATTGCAAGGTATGAACGTTCCGCTTTAAAAAGAAAAAAATCGGACTGTCAGGCATTATGTAAGTTTATCCAATAAGGCACCCCTTATTTATGGACCACTTTCCATTTTACCTCTACAGACCGATCTTTTAAAGAACTCTTTTATATACTTATCCGTGAATTTTGCGTTGTAGGTCCTGGACCATTTTATTGCACTTTACATGTTCCCTATCCCGTTCCTTCTCAACCTCGATACGGAGGTCTAAGTTTCTACTGTACTCATTGTAGCCAACCCCATGTGAAGACTGCATCGCCTTTTCCATTTCGCTTGTTACATTTAAATCTAGAGTATTGATAGTGAACCATCCTTTCAAATTTGTGTATCATTTTATTACCTTCATTACTCTATACCCTTCACTTTCATGATTAAACATGAAAAAACGACATGAATTAAATCAGTTCGCAGACTGTAGACAAACTCGATGATAATTGAGTTTGTCTACAGTTTTTTTTAGGTTTTTAAAATTCGAACGTTACTTTCCACTTCAGGCACTCGCTTTCCGCGGGCGGTCCGGGAGCCTCCTCGGCGCTTTAGCGCACTGCGGGGTCTCCCTTGGACTCGCTTTTGCCGCAGGAGTCTCGTACCTTCCGTTCCAATCCACTAAGACTAAACAATCAGATAGAACCCCTTTTGCTTACAGTCTTTATTCGCTCCATGCATAAAACGATTGAAGGAGTTGGAATCAACATGATACCGTTAGTTTTTAGGTTTCGGGTTCCATGATAAAGTGCCCCACTTCTCTAAGTTTGGAAAAAATATGAGCGACGCATTATGTAAAAGATGAACGAACAAAACAGTTTGCCTATTCATTTCAAACTGCTTCAAATCCAATAAAAAATCAAAAAGGTTTCGGAATGAGACCATTCCGAAACCTTTTTGTCTACAAACTGCGGCCTGAATTAAATCAGGCCGCCATTCTTGAATTATTTATCCGCCGGTACAACCGCACCTTTGTATTCCTTAAGAATGAAATCTTGAATTTTTTTAGAATGCAACACTTCTACAAGCGCTTTGATTTCTTCTTTATTTTCATCGCCTTTGTTTACTGCGATGACATTCACATAAGGTGATTCGGAATCTTCAATCGCAATTGAATCTTTCAATGGATTCAATCCAGCGTCGATTGCATAGTTTGAGTTGATCAAAACAGCATCGCCTTCGCCGCTTTCATAGATTTTCGGAAGTAATGCCGCTTCATATTCAGCGTCGAATTTAAGGTTTTTCTTATTTTCAATGATGTCTTTAGTTGTAGCTGTCGTTTTATCGACGCCCTCTTTCAACTTGATGAGGCCATTCTTTTCCAAAAGTGATAAAGCACGCCCATGGTCAGCGACAGAGCTGCTTAAAATGATCGTTGCTCCATCAGGAAGTTTATCGATGCTTTTATATTTTTGTGAATATAAACCGATAGGCTCGATGTGGATCCCGCCCGCATTGACGAAATCATATCCATTCTCTTTAATTGCCGACTCTAAGAAAGGTATATGTTGAAAATAGTTGGCATCCAATTCCTTATCATTCAACGCCTTATTCGGTAAAACATAGTCCTGGAATGTTTTGATTTCCAATTCGATTCCTTTTTCTTTAAGAAGCGGCTTAGCTTCCTCAAGGATTTCAGCATGCGGTACATTGGAAGCCCCTACAACTAATTTCTTCGGTTCTTTTTCCGTATCGCTGCCGCTTTTATCCTTTTCACTTCCACAAGCAGCCAAAGCGATAGATAACACTAAAATTAATGCAAATCCTAAAAACTTTTTCATCCTATTCATCTCCCTTTATCTTTTGTCCAATTTAGATGTAATCACATCTCCAATAATTTGAATTATGAAGACGATAATCAGAATAACGATAGTCGCTACAAGCGTAACGTCATTATGATTTCTTTGATAGCCGTCCAAAAAGGCTAGATTACCAAGTCCGCCTGCGCCGATGACCCCGGCCATTGCGGTATATCCAACCAATGCAATCGATGTTACCGTTATACCGGAAATAAGGGCAGGCATCGACTCTGGAAGAAGGACCTTCCAAATGATCGTGCTCGTTTTTGCACCCATAGATTTAGCGGCTTCAATTACACCTTTATCGATTTCACGAAGGCCGATTTCAACCATACGCGCATAAAATGGGGCCGAACCGATAATAAGTGCCGGCAGTGCAGCGTTCTCTCCGATCATAGATCCGACAAGTGCTTTAGTGAAAGGAATGAGCAGCACGATCAAAATAAGAAATGGAATGGAACGGAATATATTAACGACAGCACTCATGACCCCGTTGACTACCCGGTTTTCCCACATATTACCCTTCCCTGTCAGGAACAGGATCAACCCTAATATTATGCCTATAAAAAGGGTTGCCACTACAGAGACGCTTGTCATGTAGAGCGTTTCTTTCGTTGCTTCAATAATGTCTTCCCAATCAACATTCGGCAATAATTCTTCAAGCATGAGTAATCACCTCCACGCCTACCTGCTGTGCTTTAATGAATTCGATTGCGCGGAGCATTTCATCCTCTGTGCCATCAAGATGGATAAACAATGTTCCATATGAACCGCTTCTTGTTTGGGATATCTTACCTTGAACGATATTGACATCCAACTCGAAGTTACGTACAAGCTTGGTGATCAACGGGCTTTCTGCATGATCACCTACAAAGGTCAATTGAATCACTTTTCCTGCAGGATAACGTTCGAGCAAATGGTCCATCGTTTCTTTCGTTTCTTCTGGTTCCGTTACCTGTTGCACGAAACGCTTCGTCATTTGTTCTTTAGGATTCTTGAAAACATCCAGGACAGGACCCTGTTCAACAACTTGCCCGTTTTCCATCACGGCGACGCGATGACAGATTTTACGTATTACATGCATTTCATGTGTTATCAAGACGATCGTCAATCCCAGGCGCTGATTGATGTCAACAAGCAATTCGAGTATGGAATCGGTAGTCTGCGGATCCAAGGCAGATGTCGCTTCATCACACAGAAGCACTTTAGGGTTATTTGCCAGAGCCCTGGCTATACCCACCCTTTGCTTTTGCCCTCCGCTTAATTGTGAAGGGTAGGCCTTTTCCCTGCCTTCCAGTCCGACTAACTTGATCAATTCGTTCACACGCTTGGTTCGTTCAGTTTTAGAAACTCCTGCAATTTCCAATGGGAAAGAAATATTTTCCTGAACGGTCCTTGACCATAATAGATTGAAATGTTGGAAAATCATGCTGATTTCTTGACGGGCCTTACGGAGCTGAGCCCCTTTAATTTTTGAAATTTCCTTCTCAGCCACCACAACGGATCCCTCTGTGGGTGTTTCCAATCCATTGAGCATTCTGATCAAAGTACTTTTCCCCGCTCCACTGTAACCGATGATTCCGAAAATCTCGCCTTTATTTATTTCAACATTCACATTATTTACAGCCTTGATCGTCTCACTGTTTCCTTTTCCTGTTAGGAACAGCTTACTGACTTTCGTCAATGTAATCATTAATCCTCACCTCTTTTATCCAATAAAACCTATGAACTTAGTTGATTTCTCTACATTATTAGTCTGTTTCTCATATCATGCACATGTTTTCCCCATTAAAACAGAAAAAACCTTTCTGCATGAGCAGAAAGGCAGGTGAAAAAGCAGGCCTTTCTCTCATCTTCCAAAGTAATTAAACTTTGTGTGAATTGGCACCTTTCCAAGGAAATCTCCTTGTCGGTTGCCGGGTTTCATCGGGCACATCCCTCCACCTCTCTTGATAAGAGCTAATATATAGAATATTTGTACATCATTAAGTTCTTTAGTATGGAGAAATTTTATCATAGATAAAAAAGGAGCGCAATGTATATTATTTCTAGTTCAAGAATGAACAGGAACTTTGCTTAAAGCGTTTTGGAAGTCAAGGAGACGATATTCGTCGCTTTTTCAATCGCCTGCTCCAAATCTTCTATTAAGTCGTCTACATTTTCAATCCCAATGGATAATCGGACTTGATCGGCACGTACACCCGCTTTCGCAAGACCCGCCTCATTCAATTGTTGATGGGTCGTACTGGCTGGGTGGATGATCAAGCTCTTCGCATCCCCTACATTCGCCACATGGGACCATAATTCCACCGAATTGATAAGTTTTGCCCCAGCTTCGCGATTACCTTGTATTCCAAAAGTCACGACAGATCCAGCTCCCTTAGGCAAATATTTATCCGCAAGGGCTTTATCGGGATGATCCTCATCACCAGGATGCGAAACCCAAGTCACGGCAGGATGGTTTTTTAAATATTTAATGACAGACTTGGTGTTTGATAGATGCTCTTTCATCCTTACGTGCAGCGTTTCAAGTCCAAGCGTAAACTGGAATGCACTTTGGGCACTTAGCGCAGGGCCTAAATCACGAAGTAACTGGACTCTAGCTTTCGTTATGAATGCGGCAGGTCCAACTGCCTCGGCGTATACCAGACCGTCGTAACTTGGGTCAGGCTCCGTGAAGCCAGGGTAGTTTGGCGAGTTCCAATCGAACTTCCCTGCATCCACGATGACACCGCCTAGTGTCGTTCCATTTCCCAGAAGCCATTTTGTAGCGGAATGGATGACGATGTCCGCTCCAAAATCAATTGGTCTGCAAAGATACGGTGTCGCAAAGGTATTATCAATGATTAAAGGTATGCCGGCATCATGGGCGATTTCCGCTACCGCTTCAATATCAAGCACCCTCAAACTTGGATTACCGATCGTTTCAGCAAAAATGGCTTTAGTTCTTGGCGTAATCGCCCTTTTGAAATTTTCAGGGTCATCGGGAGAAACGAACTTCACTTTAATCCCATATTTAGGAAGAGTATTTTCAAAAAGGTTATACGTACCGCCATATAATGTAGAGGCTGAAACAATCTCATCACCTGCAGCGGCAATATTCAGGATTGAAAGTGAGATGGCAGCCATTCCGCTTGCTGTTGCCAATCCGCCGATACCGCCTTCCAATAAGGCCATTCTTTCCTCAAAAACGCTGACCGTGGGATTATGAAGTCGTGTATATATATAGCCATTCTCCTTTAGGCCAAATAAATTCGCTGCATGGTCGGTGTCTTTGAACAAGTATGCATTGCTTTGGTAGATAGGAACTGCACGTGCACCTGTTTCATCAGCTTGCAGACCGCCATGAACACTCAATGTTTCGAAACGCAACTTTTTCTCTGACATATTATTTCACCTTTTTTCTATGGATTTAGTTGGAATTATATGAAATCTGGCCATTTATAAACAAAAAAACCACTTCAATAAGAAGAGGTCTCAAGAACACACCTCATCTACCAGAGCCAACACTCTGCTGGAATTAGCACCGTATATAAAATTTATACCGGTTGCCGGGCTTCGTCGGGCCAGTCCCTCCGCCACTCTTGATAAGAACTATTAAATTCTGCCATTACTTAATTCAAAATATATCATTTTAGAATAAATCAGTCAATGAATTGTTAGAATATTCTTTGTTTAATTCCGATCTCGCATTCAAATATCCGCAACAAAGAAACCAACCACGGTTCTGATTGGTTTCTTAGCTGATTTCCTTAAGCAATCCGTACAAATAAGGAACGGATTGAAAGGCATATATTTTTTTTTGCAGCTGTCCTTGTTTGAAAAGCAATAAACAAGGCACACTTTCGATTTCATATGATTCGGCAATTGCTTGGACATAGTTCATATTCATTTTGCCTGCCTTCAATTCCGGGAACAGCTCCAAGGATATCGTCAGCATCTTGGAGGCAACCTGACAAGTGCCGCATAAAGGCGTATATAAATATAAGCAAAAGGTTTCCCCATTTTTAACAGCAAGCTTACACTCTTCTTCTTTCCATTCCTGCATCAATTAATCGTTCACCCTTTGACTTAAAAATTTCATTTTCACATTCATATTGGCAGATAGTAGCACAGTTGCGATATGATGTTCGGGTGAGCTTTCCACTTCTTTGTACATTTTATTAATATACAAGTGGTTCGCTTCCGGCATTTCCCTTCGGAACTGCTTCCGCAGCTTTTCTCCTGATTCATCTGCGTCAAAAAGGAGATAAACATCACGATCCATCAATTCATCCACTAATTCATCCAGCTTAGTTAATGATATGGTCCCATTCGTACATCTTATTTCCACATCTTCATTTAAAACGGAGGCAACTTTTCTTCTATCGGAACTGCCTTCTACAATGATCACTTTATCGAATTCGCCCCACTCCATGTCATCACTCCATCTCACGAATTATGTGCGCAACTGCCGCTGTACAAAATGAAAAAGAGAGCAGGCCTTTTCAGTCCCCCCTCTCCTTCTTTTTAACCGTTGATTAAACTCTCATACTCTTCAGCGCTCATCAAGTTTTCAATATCACTGCTATTAGATGGTTCAAGCACGACCATCCATGCCTTTTCATAAGGAGACTCATTTACATATTCAGGGTTGTCACTTAAATCTTCGTTTACTTCAACAACCTTGCCACTGATAGGTGCATAAAGCTCAGAAACGGTCTTAACGGATTCAACACTTCCAAATGGTTCGTTCGCTTTCAATTCATCGCCGATTTCCGGAAGCTCAACGAATACGATGTCCCCAAGCTCGGACTGTGCGAAAGCCGTAATCCCAATGCGCACTGTTCCATCTTCCGTTTTGACCCATTCATGTTCTTTAGTGTAACGAAGTTCTTTTGGTGTTGTTGTCATTATTAACCCTCCATATGTACATCTTATTTTATCTATTACATTATAAGGTAGATTGTTTGTTTAAGTAAGGAATTAACCAAATATTTTGTGAAATTTCAGTTCCAAACCTGTTCGAATTGCTCTTCTTTGAAACCTACCGTCACTTTGGTGCCATCTGTAACAATCGGTCTTTTCAGAAGCATGCCATCCGTGGACAATATATCAAGCATCTCTGCTTCAGAAGCTTCTTTCAGCTTATCCTTTAAGCCCAGCTCCCGATATTTTTGACCGCTAGTATTGAAAAACTTCTTCAATTCCAAATTGCTGATTTTATATAGTTGTTCTATTTCTGTTCGCGAAGGCGGATTTTCCGCTATATGGATCGCTTCATATTGCAGTTCTTGATTATCCAGCCACTTCTTCGCGTTACGGCATGTGCCGCATTTTGGGTACCAATATAATGTTAAGCCCATCATTTCACCACCTATCAATAGAATACCCGTTTTCAGCACGCAATACAATGAAATGTCTTTTGAATTTCCAATGCGATTTCATCAAAGGAAATAAAGGGAATGCCTTTACGGGCATTCCCTTTACAGTTTCTGATTCATTGCTTAAAGAGCATATTTTTCCGCTTCGATTACCTTGATGGAAGCTTCACGTTTTTTCGCAATGACATTGATCGGATTGTGTCTTGTCAGCTTGCGGAGCGACGAAAGCATGATGCGAAGAGTATCGCCTGTTTCCACTGCAATCAATGTTTCTTTTGCATGCTGTTCTATTTCATTGAAAGCTTCCTGAACGAAGATTTCAGTGTAAAGCACCTTTTGTTTGTTCTTCTCCAGGCCTGTAGCTGCAATGGCTTTCTCCGTACGCAATACCACGGATTCAGCTGCATAGGCAAGGGATACGATATCGGCAATGTTAGAGAGGATTTCTTGTTCTTGATCAAGAGTTTTGCCGTATTTCTGTGCCGCTAGTCCAGCTGCCAAAATACCGATTTTCTTAGCGTTCCTAACAAGCATTTTTTCTTGTGCCAGTGGCTCATCGCCAGGTTCTTCCGGCATCATCATCATTAATTCCTCTTGCAAGCCTTGAGCTTTTTGAAGAAGCGGCAATTCCCCTTTAAGTGCTTTCTTCAGGAAAGTTCCCGGGACCAGCAATCGGTTGATTTCATTTGTACCTTCAAAGATCCGGTTAATACGGGAATCGCGATATGCTTTTTCAATTTCATACTCCTGCATGAAACCATAACCGCCATGAAGCTGTACGCCTTCGTCCGTAACATAATCCAATACTTCGGAAGCGAAGAATTTATTCAATGAACACTCAATGGCATACTCAGCAACTGCAGCCGCCATTGATTTCCCATCTTTCACTTGCTCATCCGTCAATTTGCTTTGTCTTTGATCATAAAGGCCAACCGTACGATATACAGAGCTTTCTGCTGCATATATTTTAGCAGCCATTGTTGCAAGTTTTTCTTTCGTCAAGTTAAAATCGGAAATTTTCGTTTTGAACTGTTGACGTTGATTCGTATAAGCAGCTGTAATCTCAAGGGCACGTTTAGATCCGCCAACCGCACCGACGCCTAATTTATAGCGGCCGATATTCAGGATATTGAAAGCGATGACATGCCCTTTTCCGGCTACACCCAAAAGGTTTTCGACTGGTACATGTACGTCTTCAAGTATTAATGTACGTGTGGATGAGCTTTTGATCCCCATTTTCTTCTCTTCAGCACCAGTTGATACGCCTTTATAATCGCGCTCAACAATGAAAGCGGAGAATTGTTCGCCGTCGATTTTGGCGTATACACAGAAGACATCTGCAAAACCGGCATTTGTAATCCATTGTTTTTCACCGTTTAAAATATAGTGTGTACCTTCTGGATTCAATTTCGCCGTCGTTTTTGCTCCCAAGGCATCTGAACCTGAGCTTGGTTCCGTTAAGGCATACGCAGCAATCTTCTCACCCGTCGCCAGTAAAGGGAGGTATTTTTTCTTTTGTTCTTCATTCCCGAATAATACGATCGGCAAAGATCCGATACCTACATGTGCACCATGTGTAATTCCGAACCCGCCTGCAAGCGCCATTTTTTCCGTAATCAATGCCGAACTGATTTTATCAAGACCCAATCCGCTGTATTCCTCAGGAACATCAGCACCAAGTAAACCGATTTCCCCTGCATGCTTCAGTAATTTAACGGAACGGTCAAATTCATGGTTTTCTAAATGTTCAACCTGCGGCAGAATTTCATTCACTACGAAATCCTCGGCAGTTTTGGCGATCATTTTATGCTCATCAGAATAATCTTCCGGTGTAAACACTTGATCATACGTAATATCGTCCACTAAAAAGGCTCCGCCTTTAATAAGGTTACCTGTAGTTTGATTTGACATGTTATTTCCTCCTAAGTATTCAAGATGGTAAACCGCCGAAAGCATGACAGCTTCCGGGAGGCGTGGGATTACGCCAATAATTCAAATACTCCAGCAGCACCCATTCCGCCGCCGATGCACATTGTCACGACTCCGAACTGTTGGTTTCTGCGCTTCATTTCATGAAGCAGGCTCAATGTCAATTTTGCTCCTGAACATCCTAGTGGATGGCCTAAGGCGATGGCTCCGCCATTTACATTGACAATCTCTTCATTCAATCCGAGCTCACGAATGATTTGAATGGATTGGGATGCAAAGGCTTCATTCAATTCAAATAAACCAATATCCGATAACTCAAGACCCGCTAGTTTCAAAGCTTTAGGAATGGCTGCAATCGGTCCGATGCCCATAATTTCAGGCGGTACTCCTGCTACAGCAAAGGAACGGAACTTACCCATCGGTTTCATACCTAATGAAGAGGCCTTTTCCCTATCCATGACCATGACCGCGGCTGCACCATCACTCGTTTGTGATGAATTCCCAGCTGTTACGGATCCCGTAACAGAGAATGCAGGTCTTAGTTTTTTTAGCACTTCAGCAGTCGTGCCTGGACGAACGCCCTCATCCTGTGTAAAAGTAAATGATTTTTCCTTTAATTTAAGATCTGGTCCCACTGAACGGAGGGTCACTTCAACCGGTACGATCTCATCGGAAAACTTTCCTTCTGCAATGGCCTTAGCCGCCTTTTGATGACTTCTAACCGAAAATGCATCTTGATCGTCACGGGAAATGCCGTATTTTTTTGCAACGGCTTCAGCAGTGTGACCCATGCCCATATAATATTCCGGTGCCGTTTCCGCAAGTTTCGCGTTCGGACGTGTTACATGGCCCATCATCGGCAAAAGGCTCATGGATTCCGCTCCGCCTGCAATGACTGTATCACTTTGGCCGAGCATGATTCTTTCCGCTCCATAAGCGATACTTTGCAGCCCGCTTGAACAGTAACGATTAATCGTTATGGCCGGTACTGTATAAGGCAATCCTGCCAATGCTCCAATGTTACGCGCCATGTTCAACCCTTGCTCCGCTTCAGGCATTGCACAACCGATAATCAGGTCATCTATGGTGCCTTCATATTTACCTGCCCGCTTTAACGTTTCCTTTACAACAAGAGCCCCTAAATCATCAGGACGTACACTAGCAAGAGAACCTTTTTTCGCTCTTCCTACCGGAGTCCTTGCCCCAGCTACTATTACCGCTTCTTTCATGAGGATCCCCCTTACTCATTTTTAAGCTATCGAACTATTAATCTTCGTTTTTGGCCATATCTTCATCTATTCATCAATTACGGAGTGGTTTACCTTTAACAAGCATGTGCTGCATCCTTGCCTGGGATTTCGGAGTCGAAATCAGTTTTAGAAATGCCTGTTTTTCTAGGTTCAAGATATACTGTTCATCTACTTCCGTGCCAAATGGGAGTTTTCCTCCTGCCAGGACGTATGCAAGCTCTTTGGCTATGACAAGGTCATGATCTGATAAGAATCCTGAAAGGCGCATGGATTCCGCCCCTAATAGCAGTGCGGCATATCCCGTTTCACCTACGACAGGGATCTTTGTGCGGGCTGGAGCGGTATAACCTTGTTCATGCATGGAAAGCACCGCCTGTTTCGCATCATATAGCTGATGATCCGCATTCACGCTTATTCCATCAGCTGCATTAAGAAAATTATTCTCTCTCGCTTCCTCGGCTGAGGTCGAAACTTTTGCCATGGCAACCGTTTCAAATACTTGATTGGCCACTTTCTGTAAGTCGAAGTCGACGCCCTTCGGCATATTCTTCAACGTCTTCACATAAAGTTCTTTAGTCCCGCCGCCGCCTGGGATCAAACCTACGCCAGCTTCCACTAACCCCATATACGTTTCAGTCGTTGCCTGGATGCGGGCTGCCGGAAGTGACACTTCAGCACCCCCGCCAAGTGTCATATTAAACGGGGCTACCACTACGGGAACTGCACTGTACTTAATTTTAAGCATCGCCTTTTGGAATTGGCTAATGACCATATCGAGTTCAAAAATATTGTCATCCTGCGCTTCCATCAGCATCATTGCAATATTAGCGCCTACACAGAAGTTCTTTCCTTGGTTTCCGATGACCAGGCCTTTAAAATTCGCTTCCGCTTCGTCGACCGCCGCATTGATCATTTGCATGATATCCAGACCGATCGCATTATTCGGTGAAGTGAATTCAAGAAGAGCCACTCCATCGCCGATATCCATCAAGCTTGCACCACTGTTTTTCTTGATTACGCCTTTTTGCTTCTTGATCGCTTTAAGATTGATCACTTTAGGATTTTCGACAAGTTCTTTATATTCACCATCATCATAATAGTGAACAATGCCATTTTCTTCTTTATAGAAAGAAGTGATGCCTTTAGCGAGCATATCCTTAACCCATTGCGGAACGGTGATGCCTTCCGCTTCCATTCGGGCTACCGATTTTTCTATACCTATCGCATCCCAGGTTTCAAAGGGACCTGTGGACCATCCGAAGCCCCATTTCATCGCTTGATCGATCGCCACGATGTCATCCGCGATGTCCCCAAGCAGCTGGGCAGAATACACAAGCGCCGGATTCAGAACATTCCAAAGTAATTGGCCGGCACGGTCTTCACTATAAACAAGCGCTTTCATTTTATTTCCCAAGCCCTTGGCCTGTTTAGCCATTTCGATGGAAGGCGTTTTTAATCTTTTTCGTGCATCATATTCAAGGGTTTCGGGATTCAGTTCAAGGATTTCCTTGCCTTTTTTCAAGAAAAAACCTTGGCCTGACTTGCTTCCAAGCCACCCATTCTTAAGCATTTCATTCATGAAATCAGGTATTTTGAAAACTTCCTTTTCTTCTCCATCCACCTGGTCATAAACGTTTCTGGCAACATGTGCAAAGGTATCCAATCCAACTACATCAAGTGTCCGGAAAGTCGCGCTAGTTGCCCTTCCAATCAACGGACCTGTAACCGAATCGACCTCACCAACACTGTATCCGCCTTTTTGCATTTCCCGCAAAGTGACCAATAAACCATAAGTTCCAATGCGGTTTGCGATGAAGTTAGGGGTATCCTTGGCTTCGACGACACCTTTTCCCAGTACATCTTCGCCGAATCGTTTCACGAATTCGAGCACTTCTGGTGAAGTTGCTTTAGTAGGGATGATCTCCAACAATTTAAGATAACGGGGCGGATTGAAGAAGTGGGTTCCCAGGAAGTGCTGTTGAAAGTCCTCCGAACGGCCTTCTGCCATCGCTTCGATTGAAATTCCGGATGTATTCGATGACACGATGCTTCCCGGTTTACGATGCTGATCAACCTGGGCAAACACACTTTGCTTAACCTCAAGCTTCTCAACGACCACTTCAATGATCCAATCGACATCCTTTATACGACTTATATCATCTTCCAGGTTTCCCGCCTCGATCAACGCAATGTTTCCCTTAGCCGAAAGCGGAGCTGGTTTCTGTTTTAAAAGTTTCGTAATCGCAGTTTGGCTGATGCGGTTACGCACTTGTTTATTATCTAATGTCAGTCCCTTTTTCTTTTCATCCTCAGTGAGTTCACGAGGTACAATATCCAATAATAAAGTCGGAATGCCGATGTTAGCAAGGTGTGCAGCAATCCCTGATCCCATAACTCCTGACCCTAGAACAGCAGCCTTTCGTATTTGTCGAACCAAGTTTATATCCCCCTTACGTAATTTATTGAATGAATACTCATTCATTTTTAATGCAAAAAAATTTTGAATATTTTTTCTTATTACTAATATAGAATATATTTGGAAATTCCGCAATGATTAAACAGGAAAAAAATATTTTTTTCTCCGGGTTCTTTTGGTTATTTCTCCTCCGTTCAGCAAAAAATAACCTGGCAGGAGGTGACCTATATAATGAAGCGTAAAGATAATCCTTCTAAAGCAGCCGTAAGCGCAGCAAGCGTTAAAGGCAATGCCGGGCCTGGCGCCGAACGTCAACATGGAATCAATAAAGTGAACAGCCAGAACAATCAGTTCAAAAGATAATCCTTCTTGATTTGAGCAGCCGTTCCTTTTCCGGGGCGGCTCTCACTTCCTATTTCTTGAATAGGCCTTTTAAAACGAAAGCAATATTTGCAGGTCTCTCCGCAAGGCGGCGCATGAAATATCCATACCAATCCGTACCATATGGAACATACACCCTTACCTTATATCCTTCTTTAGCAAGTTCAAGCTGCTTTTCAGTGCGGATGCCATATAACATTTGAAATTCAAATCGATCCAGGGGAATTCCCTGATCTTTGACCAAGTCCCTCGTATAATCAATGATTTTATCATCATGTGTGGCAACGGCTGTGTAATGGCCATTTAGCATATGCTTCTTGATGATTTTCTTGAAATTCTCATCCACATCTTTTTTCTCGGGAAAGGCCACTTCCCTCGGTTCTTTATAAGCCCCTTTAACAAGTCTTAGATTCGGCTGGTATGCATCCAGTTCCTCAATATCCTTCTCAGTCCGATACAGATAAGCTTGGATGACAGTCCCCAATTCATTATATTCAGACTTAAGGTTTTTGAATACATCCAAAGTCGGCTGACAGCGCGGAAAATCTTCCATATCAAGCGTCACGAAAACACGATGGGCTTTAGCTTCATCTAATATCCTCCGCATGTTATTCATTACGACTCGCTCGGACACATCCAGGCCCATCGAGGTCAGCTTCAGGGATAACTGTGAATCCAGTTCATTTGTGCCGATCATGCAGATCGCTTCGATGCACTCATCTGCCATCTTCCTTGCTTCTTGTTCATCTTCAATGAATTCACCTAAATAATCAATGGTGACAGCAAGCCCTTTCCGGTTAAGATCTGCAATCACTTCACATGCCATATCCAGGGATTCCCCTGCCACAAAACGAGATGCCCCAAACCGCAGCCCGTATTTTTTCGCTGCCTTTGTCATGCCTTTATTCTTTGATAAAAAAAGGAATAGATTTTTCAAAGCTCTTTCCATCTGCATTCCCCTCCAAATCATTTTGGAAAATAGATGCACAAGATTATTTTACCATTTAATTCATTTTTCAGATATTTAGAATCAAGAATAAAAAATATTCATGAAGGGAAAATTAAGCTCGTTTATAGAACACTTAAGGAGGTAGAATGATGGAACAGCAAAATTCGTTTAACAGCCTACAGCAGTCCGCCGGCTTTATGAAACAGCCGCCGGAAATGGTTTCGGTGAAAGATAGCTTATACTTAACCGATATGCTTGCATGGAATCTTAATGCGGTTAAAAAAGCACATTTTTTTGCCACACAATGCAAGGACCCGCAAATCATTGATGCGTTAAATCGGTGCGGACTCATGCATCAACGCCATTACGATACCATTTTGAAACATTTGAACCCGGACCAAAACCAGGGTCAACAACAATACCAGTAAAGGAGGGTTCTTGATGCCCAATGAAAACAAAGTCCAAAATCCAGAATCTCCCATAGTAAAGACACCGCAAATGAATGACAGGGATTTTATAAATGATATGCTCACAACTGAAAAGTACTTTTGTAACTCCCTTTCCGTTGCCCTGCATGAAATGAGTAACCAAGCATTATTCCAAGACATTTTCTCCGTTTCCAAAGAAAATCAGGAGATGCAGCGAGAACTCTATAACCTTATGTTCGAAAAAGGCTGGTATAGTTTGGAAAAGGCGCAAGCAACCAGCTTAGGCCAATCGTATCAACAATTTTCCGGTTATAAAAATCAATTTCCATCTGGAACGAACATTCAATAAGCAAACATTCAAGGGGTGGATTCTGCTCCTTTTGTTTTTGTGCTACAAGTAAAGCCGGCCCATGGGGGGCCGGCTTTATTTTTAGATATCCGTTGAAAACATATACTTCTTATAGTGATACCGAATGCTGAATATTAAGCCCATGGCCATCATGTTCCCCATTAGCGAGCTTCCTCCATAACTGACAAATGGAAGCGGAATCCCCGTAATCGGTAAAAGGCCTACAGTCATGCCGATATTTTGAAAAACGTGGAACGTCAACATGCTTATAACGCCAACACAGATATATGTATAGAAGTTATTTTTCGTGTCCATTCCCGTTTTTGTTATGTGGTAAATCAATAGGAAAAACAAGGAAATGATGATGCTTGATCCGATGAAACCGAATTCTTCACCGATGATGCTGAAAATGAAATCCGAATGACTCTCAGGTAAATACACTTCCCTCGAACCGATTCCCTTGCCTGTGGTCTGGCCGGAGCCGATAGCCAGTAAGGATCTGGTAAGGTGATACCCTTCGGAGCTCGCATAATTATATGGATCCAGCCAAGAATAGATACGTCCGAATTGATAGGTTTTTACCCCTAAGTATTTTACCAGGATCTCCGGCTTCCAAATAACAAAGTAAAGGACCGTTGAAGCGACGGCAATTCCTCCCGAAACGATCGGCAGCAGGATCTTCCATGTTACCCCTGATATGAAAATCATTCCGAGCATGATTGACATGATGACAAGCGAGGTACCCAAATCCGGCTGTTGCATGATTAACATTAAGGGGGCACCGGTCACAAGACCGATTTTAATAAGCAGCCAAATATCCGTTTGAATCGTTTTCAGTGTATTTTTGAGATGATGGTTCGATATGACATTGGCTAGAGCCAAAATCAGGAAAACCTTCATGAATTCCGATGGCTGAATCGAACCGACTCCCGGAATTTTGAACCAGCTTCTTGCACCATTTATATTAGGTACGATGCTTTCTGGCATAATGATCAGCAAAAATAGCAAAAACAATCCGAACCCATAGGCATACCAAGAGATTTTTTTCAGTTGGTCCGAATCCAGTGTGATGAACCCTAATACGATTCCAATCCCCACTATATACCAAAAAATTTGTTTAATTAAGAAGTTTTCAGCATACTGTCCAGTCGTTTGGGCACTATAGATTGCTAGGCAACTTCCAACGCATAATAACAGCAATATTGTGACCAAAGAAAAATCTATTCGAGATGAAAATTTATTTTGTTCTTCCATACTTAACTCTCCCTTAAAAAGGCTCCTGCGATACATCTATAAATACACTTATTCATTATACTTTAAACAAATAAAATCACAACTATATCGAAGAATTGTTTACAGGCTTCATGGAGTTATTTCCATGAAGCCTGTAGGCAGGGGGAACTATGCATGTAATTCCTTTGATTTTCTCCGTTTCAGCAATCTGCTGACCAATCCATTGCTTGGGGAAAAGAGAAAAGCCAATCCGAATAATATGGCGGCCGATCCCACCATGCAACCTGATATCGAGGCATCCAAAATGGTGGCTGAATAGTAGCCGATGACGGAACTTAGCACCCCGACCCCGATACTGACCAATATCATGCGGCTTAAACGGTCTGACAGCAGATAGGCCGTCGCCGCAGGTATGATGAGCATTCCAACTACTAAAATGGAACCTACACTATCAAAAGAAGCTACAGTTGTCAGTGAAATGAGGCTCATCAATAAGTAATGAAAGAACAGTACAGGAATTCCCATTGCAGCCGCAAGTGATGAATCAAATGACACGAGTTTAAACTGTTTGAAGAAAAGGAAGATCAGTATGAGGTTCAGGATAAAGCAACTGCCGACAATCCAAACAGCCTTTGGTCCTGCTTCGATTCCCGCTATTGTCATCGTGTTCCAGGGGGTATAGGCTATTTCGCCATAAAGGACATGTTCCAGGTCAAAATCTATTTGTTGCGTATACAAGCTCACGAGTACGATCCCCGTTGCAAAAAGTGAAGTGAATACAATCCCGATCGCTGCGTCAGATTGAACGCCCGACGATTGGAAAAGCTGGATCAAGAATACGGTGAGCAAACCGAGCGCAGCTGCCCCTATCAGCATTGGAACAGAGTCACGAGTGCCGGTTATTAAAAATGCCAATACGATTCCCGGCAAAACGGAATGACTGATGGCATCCCCAATCAACGTCATTTTCCTGACTATCAAAAAGCATCCTAATACACTGCAAGCACTCGCCACCAATGCTCCGACTAAAATAATCCAAAAATCATTCATGATGAGTGGCTCCCTTTCCTTCTATTCTGTTCGAGAGAATATTTCTTTTTCGTCGATACCCTTCTCCATATAGATGAAAGCACTCCGCGTTTAGGTGCAAAAAGCATGGAAAAGAAAAACCATACGGTCGCGGATAAAACAATTAACGGTCCTGTAGGCAAATCATTGACCGATGTACTGATCAACGTTCCAGACACACCGCTCAACATTCCGAATATACCAGACAGGATGACCATGATATGCAGCCGCTCCGTCCAATACCTCGCAGAAACCGCAGGCGTGATCAGTAAAGATGCCATCAATACGACGCCTACAGCCTGGATACCGATCACCACAGCTGCCACGATCAGCATCATGATGAAATAATCCAGAAAAACAACCGGCAATCCCATCCCCTTAGCAAACCCAGGGTCAAAGGACAGTAATTTGAATTCTTTAAAAAATACGGTACAAGTGAAAATGAGAATAAAGGAAACAGTCATCATCATATATACATCTGACATGACCATTGAGGCCGTCTGCCCAAATAAAAAGGTATCCAATCCACTCTGGTTTCCATACTCACTCTGCTGAATCTGTGTAAGCATGACAATTCCGAAGCCAAAGAAGGAAGATAAGACGATTCCCAAAGCCGCATCCTGCTTGATCTTACTGTATCTCGTAAGCACACTGATCAAGAAGACAGCCACTAAGCCAGCCAGGGCAGCACCTATTAGAAAGTAGGAAGTGGATTTCACTCCAGTTAACATAAAGGCGACACAGATACCGGGTAACGCTGCATGTGCGAGCGTGTCGCCAAGCAAAGACTGCTTTCTGAGGTAGGCAAAGCTGCCGATGACCCCGCTGCTTAATCCGAGGAACATCGTGCCAAGCAATATCCACCTTGTATTTGGATCAGTAATAATATCCAGTATGTTCATCATGTACACCTCATTTTAATAAAAGGCCGGACTTCGTGTCTGATAGTATCGCTAGGCGGCCTCCATATGTTGCCTGTAAGTGTTCGGGAATGAATACTTCCTCCGTCGGACCTATTTTCATAACCTTTTTATTCAATAACATCGTCCAGTCGAAATATTCCTTCACGGTCGATAGATCATGGTGCACAACCAGAACGGTTTTGCCTTTTTCCTTCAATTCCATCAGCAATTGTATGATCGCTTTCTCTGTTGCGGCATCCACCCCTACGAACGGTTCATCCATAAAATAAATATCCGCTTCCTGTGCCAAAGCACGGGCCAGGAATATCCGTTGCTGCTGTCCACCTGATAGCTGGCTGATCTGTCGGTTAGCGTATTCAGCCATCCCCACCTTTTCCAGGCACTCCATCCCCTTCTGCCTTTCGGACTTACCTGGTCGCTTCAGCCATCCGAGATGACCATATCTGCCCATCATCACGACATCGAGTGCGTTGGTCGGAAAATCCCAATCCACTGACTCCCGTTGTGGTACATAGCCGATACTCTTCCTCATCGATTTATAAGTAGAACCCTTTATTGTGATTTGCCCCGATATTTTGGGGATCAATTCGAGTATCCCCTTTATCAATGTGGACTTCCCTGCTCCATTGGGGCCAATGATACCGATTAAATTCCCTTCCGGCACCTCAAATGAGACATCTTCGACAACCGGCTTCTTATGATAAGCAATCGTTAAATTCTCGACCTTCAAAGCTGATAGATTCATAGTTTCTCCCCCTTATTTCAAAGCACGGACGATTATGTCGGTATTATGACGGACCATTCCGATATACGTTCCTTCTTCCGTCCCTTTTTCACCCATGGCATCCGAGAACAATTCACCGCCGATTTCCACTTTGTGACCCTGCTTACCTGCTCCTTGAATGACAGCCTCGATGGCCTTCCTTGGTACGCTTGACTCAATGAAAATCGCTTTAATTTTGTTCTCCACAAGATAATTCCGCATATCCGTCACATCTTTTGATCCATATTCCGATAATGTATTGATCCCTTGGAGCCCTCTTACGTCCAGGCCGTATGACTGACCGTAGTACCCAAAAGCATCATGCGCTGTAACGAGCACCCGTTGATCTTTTGGTATTTTATTAATTTCATCTTGAACATATTTATCAAGTTCCTCCAATTGCAGAACGTACTCTTCATAATTTTCACGAAACTCTGCTTCATGGTCCGGATCATTGGCAATCAATTCTTTCTTAACTGCCTTTGCCGCAACGATCCAAAGCTTTACATCAAACCATACGTGGGGATCATGTTCCGTTGCACTCACTTTGCGAAGTTGGTTCTCCTTGAAGTCCTCCGTGACGGCAATCGTCGGTTTATCCTTGCTCATCATTTCAAATATATCCGTCATTTTCCCTTCAAGATGCACACCGTTATAAAAAATCATATCAGCCGAATCCAGTGTCTTAACATCACCCTGTGTCGCTTTATATAGATGGGGGTCGACTCCCGGACCCATTAAACTGGTGACCTCGACATGTTTACCGCCGATATTCTCAACCAAATCTCCAATCATTCCCGTTGTTGTAACGACATTCAGCTTACCATTGCCTTTATCACTTTCGACCGTAGCATTGCCGCACCCCGTTAAAATCAGCAATGCAACAAGCAAGCTCCCAATAGATTTCAGAAAACCCACCCAAATTCCCTCCCTTTTTCATCTCTCTAAAATAGTTTGCCATGTGCAAAACTAAGTGTAAATTTTTTTACATTGTCGTAAATGCTAAAAAGTTTCCCACGCACAACTTATTTTATACTATACACAAAAAAAGTGAAACTATTTTTTCAAACATTTCAAAAAAGAACAATGACTTTTACACACAGCAAAAACTGTCAGGAAGCTCCACTAGGGAGCATCCTGACAGTCAGTCATTCCGTACATGAAACGTAACGATGAAGTTATATTTATATTGCGGGGTTTTAATGGTGAATATAAACTATGGGGGCTATTTCGGGACGGTGTGAAATTCACGAGTAAATGTGCGAACTTTACGAGTAAAATGGCAAAATTCACGAGTAAAGTACAAAAATTCACGAGTAAACGCTTATTCCACTCATTTTTTCAAGGAAATTGCCAAGTACGCAAATCCCAATTCGATTCCGCAAAGCACAAAAAGGGTGATTAAAGTTTGGAACATCATGGTCTCCTCCTCCTCTAAGACTTAAAACAATCTTAAAGGATGAAACCCATACCAGAACAAGACCTTATTTGAAGAAATCTTCAGCAGCCCCATACTGTTCTCTTGCCCTGAAATGGGTTTCATACTGTACAATATAAAAAAAGAAAAAACGGTGATACCATGACAAATATTAAAGAAATAGCTCAATGTGCCGGTGTATCTGTCTCAACAGTGTCCCGTGTATTGAATGATCATCCATATGTAAGCCCCGATAAAAGAAAGAGCGTCTTAGAAGCCATCAATCGTTTGAATTATACGAGAAACATAAACGCCATTCATCTTTCAAAAGGTAAAACTAATCTTATCGGCATCATCATCCCTTTCAACAATCACCCATATTACGGGGCAATCGTTAACGGAATCACTAAACAGGCAAATGCAATTGGCTGTCATATCGTCATCTTTCAAACAAATTATGACAGAGAGAAGGAAATCCAGGCTTTTAATATGCTGCAAATGAAGCAGCTCGATGGCATTATCGTTTGTTCAAGGATTTCGGAAATGAAAATCCTTTTGGATTATCAAAAATACGGACCGATTATTTTATGTGAAGATACAGCCTCGGCTGAATTCTCATCCATCAGCATTGATCATTATGCAGCTTTCTCCTGTGCCCTTGAGTACGTGATTGCTAAAGGATATAAGAAAATCGGATACAGTCTCGGCCGTAAAAAGAGCAGAAATAGTTCCCATCGTACAAAGGCCTTTAACGATATCATGAGTAAACATCAACTGATAAACAATAAGGAATGGCTGTTTGAAGGCAGCTATCACATCAAAGACGGGGAACAATTGTTTCAACAATGGAATTCGATGATAGATAAACCTGAAGCCATCATCATCACGAATGATGACACGGCGGCAGGCTTCATTCTTACCGCTAAGAAATTGGGTATAAGGGTCCCGGAAGATGTGGCCATTCTCGGTTTCAATAATGATAGCCTGAGTGAAATGCTCGACATCACGACCATTTCCTTACCGCTGGAATGGATTGGGAAAATGGCAGTGGACCTATTTGAGAATCCTGAAGTGGTCAAACATGTAAAGCTGGACTACGCCCTTATAAAAAGGAGGACCGTTTAGTTATCACATTGCTTTTTTTTGGTATATCGAATTCTTCCTTGCCACCATCATTCATTAACTAGGAAAAAATAACCACATAAAATAATCATTGCGATATTCACGAGATTATTTTATAATTTTGATATAGTAAAGTTTACTCAATTACTAGCAATCTATTTGCGATTTCATGAGTACTAGCGTCCGACGTCACTTCCAAGCTGGCGCAACGATTTTAGAAAATTGAATACTTCCTCATTTACCGATGAGTTAGAGGCTGCAGCTTATAAAAGTAAAACGGACGAGATTCTGGAAAATTCAAGACTCCGTTTGAAAGGATAATTTGCCGAAGTTAGGGTATATTCCATGTATATTCTTGCTGGCGGTGTTACCGAACAGGAACACCACTGTCACGTTTTTTCAAAAAAGCGTGGGGAGCTATCTTCGGAAGGATAAACGGGTTTATTATAAACAGCCGTCGATCTTTTTCGACTGCTGTTTTTTTATTTTTCGTTCCCTTCCAATAAAAAGGAGTGTAACATCAATTGTCAAATTCACAATCAGCATCAAGCCCTACTGAACTGAAAAGGAGCCTGAAAGCGCGTCATTTAATGATGATTTCATTAGGTGGAACGATTGGAACAGGTTTATTTTTAGCAAGTGGCGGTGCCATTCATTCAGCCGGTCCCGGCGGTGCCTTGGTGGCATACGCGGTCATCGGCATCATGGTTTATTACTTAATGACAAGTCTTGCAGAAATGGCAGCGTTCATGCCAGTGGCCGGTTCGTTCCGTGTCTATGCATCCAAATTCGTCGATCCGTCTTTCGGTTTTGCGATTGGTTGGAACTACTGGTATAACTGGGCAATCACCATTGCCGCTGAATTGGCAGCCGTTGTCTTAATTATGAAGTTCTGGTTCCCGGATAGCCCTTCGTTTATCTGGAGTGCCATTGCGTTAATCATTATGTTTCTTATCAATTACATGTCAGTTAAAGGTTTCGGGGAAACAGAATTCTGGTTTGCCATGATCAAAGTCGTGACAGTCGTCATTTTCTTGATTACGGGTGTTCTGATCATTCTCGGAATCATGGGTGGGAAAGACCCAATTGGTTTTTCCAATTTCACAATGGGCGAAGGTCCCTTTAACGGAGGGTTCTTCACGATCCTGGGCGTATTCATGGCTGCCGGCTTTTCATTCCAAGGTACGGAATTGCTTGGAGTGACTGCTGGTGAAAGTGAAGATCCAGAAAAAAATATCCCAAAAGCGATCAGATCCGTTTTCTGGCGTATCATCTTATTCTATATCCTTGCCATTTTTGTAATTGGAATGATCATTCCGTTTACCGATTCACGTTTATTGAGTGAAGATGTTGCCGTAAGTCCATTCACGCTTGTATTTGAACGGGCCGGCCTTGCATTTGCTGCATCCATCATGAACGCGATCATTCTATCATCCGTACTCTCTGCCGGTAACTCTGGCATGTACGCTTCAACCCGTATGCTATGGGACTTGGCACGTGATGGGAAAGCACCGAAATTCCTAGGCAAGTTAGATAAAAGAGGAGTACCCGTGAATGCACTTATCGTGACTTCTTTAGTAGGCTGCGTTGCATTCTTAGCTTCATTTTTCGGTGATGGCGTCGTTTATATCTGGTTATTGAACGCTTCAGGCATGGCGGGATTCGTCACCTGGGTCGGGATTGCGATTGCCCATTATCGGTTCCGCAAAGCTTACGCAGCTCAAGGCCTTGATATGAATGCTTTACCATTCCGGGCAAAAGGCTTCCCATTCGGGCCTATATTCGCCCTTGTCCTTTGTATTATCATTATCATCGGACAAGGCTATCAAGCTTTCAGCAGCGATGGGATCGACTGGAATTCAATGTTTGTTTCCTACATTGGCTTGATTTTATTTTTCGTCCTATGGTTCGGCTATAAAATCAAGCATAAAACGAAAATCATTCCCCTAGAGGAATGTGACCTTAAATCAAAATAATACGCAAAGGACCTGTTCTAAGAAGAACAGGTCCTTTTTTCATTTCAAATGATAAACACGGCATTCATATGGACGCAGAGGTTTGCTGGAGATTCCTTCTTCCTCCTGATCATAATTGCCGATCAGCCTTGTGGCTGAATATGCATGGAGCTCTTCAGGCAAAGTATAGGAGGCCTGCTCTTCTTTAAAGTTGCATAGCACCAACAGCTTTTCTTCTTCAAACGATCTCGTGTAGGCAAATATTCGTTCATCATCCGGCCATAGCAGTTCAAAACGACCATAAACGATGATTTCATGCTTCTTGCGTAATTGGATGAGCTTTTTATAAAAATGAAAAATGGAATTCGGATCATTATAGGCTTTTTCTGCATTAATCTCGGGAAAATTGGGATTAACCTTAATCCAAGGCGTACCTTTCGTGAATCCTGCGTTCCGGGAGTCATTCCACTGAATCGGTGTCCTCGCATTATCCCTGCTGCGGGCATGGATGGCTGACATCATCCGCTCTTTTGACCAGCCATGCGAATTGACGAGTTCTTCATATGAATTCAATGTTTCGATATCCCGGTAATCATCGATGCTTTCAAATGCAACATTGGTCATGCCCAGCTCTTCCCCTTGATATATATAGGGTGTCCCTTGAAGCATATGAAGGCAAGCTGCAAGCATCTTTGCGCTTTCAATACGATACTTTCCATCATTACCAAACCTTGAGACAATCCGGGGCTGATCATGGTTGTTCCAGTATAAACTGTTCCAGCCATCGCCCTCCAAACCAGTCTGCCACTTGGAAAGAATTCGCTTTAATTCGGTAAGCTTCCACTTATCATTACTCCATTTCCCTGCTGGTCCGCTCCCCAAATCCATATGTTCGAATTGAAAGACCATATGTAGCTCACCACGATCTTTACCTGTGAACAATTGCGCCTCCTCCGGTGAGACGCCTGGCATCTCCCCAACCGTAATCACGTCATGTCCAGAAAGTGCCCGTTGATTGATTTCCTGCATAAACTCATGTATGCGCGGGCCATTCAGGAAAAAGGGGCTTCCATCGCCATACTGTTTTTCATGATGAACGGCTCCATCTGAATAGCTTTGATCTTTCGAAAGGAAGTTGATGACATCCATCCTGAAGCCATCGACACCCTTATCCAGCCACCAAGTCATGATGCTGTAAATCTCTTCACGGAGCTTAGGGTTCTCCCAGTTTAAATCCGGTTGTTTCCTGCTGAATAAATGTAAATAATATTCATCCGTTCCTTCATCATATTCCCATGCTGACCCTTTAAAAATGGACTCCCAATTATTCGGTTCTTTTCCATTCCTGCCAGATTTCCAAATATAATAATCACGTTTCGGATTATCTTTTGAGGATCGGGATTCCTTGAACCACGGATGTTCATCTGAAGAATGGTTGACCACCAGGTCCATCATGATCTTCATTCCACGTTCATGAACCGCCTTCAACAACCTATCGAAATCGGCCATGGTCCCGAATTCAGCCATGATTGATTTATAATCACTGATATCGTACCCATTGTCATCATTGGGAGATTGATAAACAGGGGATAGCCATATCACGTTCACACCAAGCTCTTGTAAATAATCGAGCTTCATCAAGATCCCGTTTATATCCCCTATCCCATCTCCATCACTATCCATAAAACTCCTTGGATACACTTGATACACAACTGCCTCTTTCCACCATGCTTTGTCCATGCCTTTCCCCCTCATTAGCCGCATTGATATAATCATTACACCAATACCCCTATTATAAAGGGGGAAACTTCAGAATATTCTACTTTTATTCAGCTATTCCCGTTTGAATCATTTCAATATCCAGATCCACCTCGATTGGAATATAGGGATATGCCTTCTCCCAATGCTTCTGATCGAAATTTCTTGTTTTACTTTTAGCGTGATCACCGATTGCAATCGGATCGATATTGTTCTCCTGAAACATGGTCACCATCTCATTTAATTTTTTCCCAATGACATGCTCGGCTTTGGTCTCTATTTTATTCAGGTCGACCGCTTTGCCCAAGTCATAGCCTTGGACCTCCAGCAGACTCGCTTTTAATTTCACTTCAATCCTGACCTTGGGGTCTTGATTTGCATCCGAAACATGATAATGGACACGTGACTCCACGTTATTGATATCTGTAAAGTCATTTTCCTTCCATTTAATTTCATAACTCCCCATCTTAAAGTTTTCAGTAAGGACTTTAAATAAAAATCCGTCCTCATAAGGAATATATTTACCAATATAACGATCCTTTTTAAACAAGGCGATCCCTTTTACCTGTATTTGGTCCCCTGCCGTTTCCAATAAGGGCAAGACCGGGTCGATTCCTTTACCATGACACGCATATAAATACCTGTGAAGATCCACATCAGGCAAATTAGTCCTTATATTCTGTTCGATCAGCTCTTTCACTTGAACCCCTGGAGTTTTAACCAACTTCGGCTCCATTTTAACTACATCCTCCGCCTTGCCATGAACGACCGCTAAATACAAATCCCTTCCCACCATTGGGTCACGCCTATATGTATCGACATAATCATTCAACCCCTTGCCTGCCAATTCTTCACCATAGAGAATGACCGTCAGTCTCCCACCGACAATCGGGAATGGTGTTTTTGCATTTTCATGCTGGCGGGCTGCCTTTATATCATGTGAGACCGCTTCATATACTTCTTTACCTAGGTTTGCTTCCTCCCCAGGCTGAGGAACGCTGACAACGACCGTACCTTTGATTCTTTTGTCTTCGGCATCATAACCTACGACTTCAGCAATTAAAATATCTTCTAATATTTGCTTTTCCACGCCGCAAGCCGTCATCAAGAAACCTGCCAATGTTATCAAGAGAAGTCGGGTTTTCATGATTTATGCCCCCTAACTTTATAGACAATCGACTGCCATATGAATAAGAGAGGAAGATACAAATAAATGATATAAAAACCAATTTCCGAACTTATCGTGTTAAACTTATCGATTCTATGGCGGTTGTCCAATAAAATGCAGGAAACTAAAATGATTAGCAGAATGAAGACCAACATCTTTTTCTGCCTTAGTCCAAATACTCTTTTTGCTGTCCTGCTCGCTGCCCAAACCCCTATGCAAACATTCGGCAGCACCATGAACAGCCAAACGGAAATCCCTATGTATTCGAACCTTTCAATGAATGGAAGGTCTACAATTTTCCATAACGTCAAAGTTGCCCATATTACATCTTTCAGTTGATCTTGATGATAGTAGGCTAATGAAACAATGATGGATACTAAATATATCGCCATAGTAAACACCGCCCCTAAGTGGGCCCACTTTTGAGATTTTTCACCGTTTTTAATGAAAGGGTAATAAATGAGGAGTAATTCAAAACCAAGGTAATTCAGGGTCATTTTCTTACAGGCCTTCATGATTTCCAAAAAGGAATGATCAAGAAAAGGACCCAAATTTTCAAAGTGGGCGTACTTCAATGGGAAATAATTCAAAAGGAATAATGGCGATCCGATAATAAGCCCGATTATGCAAAAACCGGTGATGACCCTGAACCCTCCCTCCACAAAACTATACACGAGAATAAGAATGACGGTTATTAGCATCAGGACATTGACACCAGGGAACATCCAAACCTGAATGACTTCTAAATAAGTCCTGATAAGAATGATGGAGATCATTATAAAGTAGAGGATGAATAATATATTGAAAGCATTTCCGACCCATTTACCGAACAAATCTTTGTGGATGGCGACCAAATCAAGTGTTTGGGGACCCCTGCCTAAAAGCTTGAAACACATCCAAAGCAGAACATTTATGATCAACCCTGATATGAGGACAGATAACCATGCGTCTTGACCAGCCTCTTTCGCTATGACACGTTCAAACCCCAATATCCCTACCCCAATCTGCATGCCGGGCATGAGGAAAAAAACAAAAAATGGAGATATTAGTTTAGTTTCATTTGGTTTGACTTCCATACCTTCTCACCGCTTTCTACACCTTATTCATCAATATCACTATGGGAGTTTCGCTTTTCCGCCTCCTTCCTTATCCTTAGTGGATTTTCCGTCCGCAGAAATTGAGGGCGTTTTTTCTGCTTTGAAAAAGGGAGACGAATGAGACTATCTTTAAAGTCATGAATTCTTAACGGGTAAAGCGGGTCTAAATAAGGACTGCCAAGCGAAGTCAATTTCAATAAATGACTTAAAATGAATGCACTGCATAAAGCTATTCCAAACAGACCGTATAACTGGGCTGCAATTAGAAAAGGGAAGCGGATAAGGCGGATTGTATTACTGATTTGGTAAATCGGCACCGTAAATGAAGCCAAGGCAGCCAAAGCGACAAGCATCAATAAGACATTACTGACAAATCCAGCTTCCACAGCAGCTGTACCGATGACTATACCGCCAACAATGCCAATGGTGGAGCCAACCTTAGCAGGCAGCCTGACCGCTGCTTCCCTCAGCAATTCAATCGTCCCTTCCAGCAAGATGGCTTCCAAGATCGGCGGAAAGGGGATCACTCCCCTGGATGAAATTAAGATTGGCAGCAAATCCGTTGGAATCACTTGATAATGATAGGTTAAAACGGCAACATACAGAGGTGAAGATAAAACGGAAAACAGCACTGCGAAAAGCCGAATCAAACGGAATGAGGTGCCAAGATTCCAAATTTGAAAATAATCTTCAAATGATGAAAAGAACGATATGATGGTATTTGGACCAACTAATGCATGAGGAGATCCATCCAGCATGATCCCTACTTTCCCTTCCGATAATACACTGGCCAGATGATCAGGCCGCTCCGTATCAATCAGTTGCGGAAACATCGAATTCCGATTATCCGTGATCATCTGGCTTACAAACGAAATATCGACGATCGTATCATACTCAATATCATCTATTCTCTGCATGACTGTATTAACGAACTGTTGATTTACTACCCCATCTATGTAGAGAACCGCTAACCTTGTTTGCGAGATGCTACCGACCCGGAATTCCTTGGACTGCAATTCAGGAGTGGGCAACCGGTTACGGATCAAATTCAGATTCGAATCAAGCGATTCAACAAAGGCCTCCTTGGACCCAACGACCGTATACTCCGACTCGGGTGTGGAAATTTGCCTTTTCACACTGTGAACACATGGAATCAGCAAGCACATTTCATCATCTTGCTTGTATTGAATCATGATTGATCCTGCCAAAACCAACCTTTGAATGTCTTTTAGATCAGCGGTCAATTTCATATCTTCCATCGGAATATCGCCTTTTAATTGCATAAGATCCTTCTTTGGTTGATTCGACATGACAGCCAATACTTGTTCATGAAGCTGTTGTACACTAACCAGTGAATTGAAGTAGGAAATAGTATAGCCATCATCATTCGGGAATTGGAAGGCAAGAAAATCATTAGATGCTTTAAACTTTTTAAGGAGTTCCTGAAAATCCCTGGAAGTAACCTGAAAGGATGCTCCATCCATTTCCCTCCTGCCCTTAAAAAACCTCACCATCCCACCCCCATTTCCTTCTTAAAGTTTTTAGTTCATTCGATTATTGTAACCACCCTATTTAAAGTTAGTCATGATCCACGGTTATCTTCAAAATAGGAAAAGACCTATCCGGAATCCACCGGATAAGCCTTTACGTCTTAATTCTTTAATGATTCCCCATTACCTTGGACTTGGGAAAATGCGTGTTACTAGTTCACGGAACTCATCAGCGAATCCTGCAACGGGTTTTCCATTCTCAATATCATTCGCATACCCTTTCATTCTTTGAACAAAGTCCGGGTTTGTCGACACATAAACTTGGTCTACCGATGGATCGGCTCCCCTTACTGCATCAGCAACCTTTTCTTTAAGGTCATTGGAGATATCCTTATCCCCGCCGTCTTTCAATACTGCCCCTACATAGGCATTATTTTCAGTAACGATGACATTTGCGTTACTTACTTCCTTCAAGGCTTCGACTCGATTTGAGATATCCTTGGAGACCCTCATATCGTTTATGCCATTACCGTTATCAATATTGTTATTATTATCATTTTGCCTTGTGTCGCTTACTTTCATCGGATTATCTAAATTATCTTGATGGGTACGATTCAGGCCAAGATTTTCATTGGCACCTTCTTTATCATTAGAAGAACAGCCTGTAATCACTAATGCCATCATCGCACTTGATACCATCGCTTTATAATTCATATTCTTCACTCCTCTAAAATCGTTTAACATTACTATTTACGAGGAGAGGATAGATTATTCAGAAGAAGTGACCTTCAAGCCGATAATCCCCACCAAAATTAAACCGACGAATACCAAACGCATCGCATCCTTAGGCTCGTTAAATACGATGATGCCAACCAGCACAGCCCCAAGAGCCCCTATTCCGGTCCAAATTGCATACGCTGTTCCCATAGGCAGGGTTTTTATCGCCGATGATAAAAAATAAAAACTAATGACCATACCGGCAATCGTTATGATAGAAGGCAATAATTTCGTAAAATCCTCAGTATACTTTAAACTTGTCGCCCATACCACTTCAAATAATCCTGCAATCACCAATTGAATCCAAGCCATCTTTATCCCTCCAATTACAGAAAAAGCCCGAAAGGTCATAAATCATGACCTCCCGGGCTTTTTTCCCTCCGTGTACGCAGATTCCTGCGCGTTTCTCTTGGACCATTCCGGTAAAATTCAACCGAGGAACCCTTGAAACTTATTATTTCCATACTATATCATGTACATTTCAAATCGGTCAAACACTTATGCATCGCTTCTGTTTCTAAGCTTCCACTTGTCACCTTTTATTGAAAACCAAATATTTTTAAAGGGTTCAGGTATTTCTTTAGCCGCATCAACCGTATATTGTACGGCCTCTTTTTTATATTGAACATCTTCAGTGATTTCTTGCTGTGTCATGGCGAGTTGGTCCGTCTCCGATTTAATCTGGTCCGTTTTGGCCTGGATGCGTGTAACGGTTTCAGTCACATTTTCAATTGTCGGTTTGGAATCCTTAAATGTTTTAAAGGCAAAAAACGCTAAATAGATAATCGATCCGATAAAGAGGGCAAGACTAATATATACAATGATCACCTAGATTCCTCCTTTTCATTTACCTTTACTATACCCGTAATAATTGGGCAGAAAACGAATCCCCATGTATTTTCTTTTATGCCTGGTCATATTATTGATAGAAAAAGGAGGAATGAAAATGAATCAAATGCCTCTGCTTAAAGCCTGTTTTAAAGCTGGAATACACTTCATTAGACATATGACCATACAGCAGGCTGCCACTATTGCAGGAATCATTTTTTTAATCATTCATCCAGAAGTTTTCAGCCCCCTTTGGCTTACATTGGCAACCTCCGTCTTGATTCTGCTCCTGCTTTGATGATTATTAGTGACCTCCCGCACACTGGTTGAGTTTCGCTAACATCCCCATCCAGATCAGGAGAACACCGAAGATATGCAACAACATTCTTCTCTTGATCTTAGAAGAACGTTCCTGCACGGATCAAACCGCCATGGAGACTCGAACATTATTAGGATTGCTTCTATGCATATATCATACGGAAGTACATACGGTGGAAAACACTTTTTCCATTAACAGCTTAATCCACTCTTCTGAAATTAGGGGGATATCTGTTTAAGACAGCATTGAATTAAAAATGTGCACACTTGGATTTCGCCCTTACCGCTAATGGATTTCAAATGAACTATAAAGTTTAATCAATCGTTTGATTAAAAAGATATTTGACTAGAAACCCCTTGTGACAGCAGAACTTCCCTCCCCTTCATATATTGATTACACTACATTTACATTTTATCAAACGGAAAACTATTAGAAAATTGCAAAAAATATGTATAATTAGGCTATATTCATTAACTCTTAAGGAGGAATCATAGTCATGGATACTCTCATTCAACAGTTCAGGAATTTGCCCACCACGGCGATTTCTGATGCAATGGAAGGGTTGAGCAATCTGGAATCAGCGATTAAACCCTTAAAGGAAGAATTTTATATCGCTGGACGAGCTTTGACTGTACAGATGCCTGTCGGTGATAATTCAGCCGTGTTAAAAGCAATCGGACAAGCAAGGCCTGGGATATAATAGTCGTTGACAGCAAAGGTGATACATACCGGGCTATAGCAGGAGACTTCGTTGTCGGCATGATGCAGACCATGGAAATTGGCGGCCTCGTAGTAGATGGAGCCATTCGCGATCTTGAAGCCATTAAAGAGATGAATTTCCCTGTCTTCAGCAAAGGGACGGCGGTTGCCTCAAGCGGCAAGGCGGGGGTAGGTGAAACCAATATCCCCATTTCCTGTGGGGGTGTCACCGTATTTCCAGGGGACATTATCATAGGGGACATAGATGGAGTCGTGGTCGTGCCACAAGCCATGGGTGAAGAAATCCTTATAAAAGCAAAGGATAAAATCATGAAAGATGAACAGCGTGCTGAAAAATATGCAGGAAAGCCTGATGAAATAAGAAAGTATATTGCCATGATGACCAATAAAGCATGAGCTAACGCATAAAAAAAACAGGCAGGAAGCGATGGCTTCCTGCCTGTTCTTTTCATTAGCATTATTTATCGGTCTTATCTTCCTTTGAACCTTCTTCATCATATGTGTAATCATAATCAGTAGGGTCTATCGGTTTAAAACCATTTGGAGTATAGAAACGGAGTAAGTCACCGTTCACTACTTGGTCGGATAAATTGAGCATCGTTTCAGCTCTCTTTTTATAATTGAGGATGTCATCATTTTCCTCGACCAATTCCCCTGTTTTAGTATCGTAGTATTTACCTTTAATGGAAGTGACCTCCGGTGTAACAAAATCACCATTCCTGAAAGGTACCACTTCATTATGATCTTTTGACAATAAATCGGATCCGAATTGTACATAATCCTTAGATTCGATTCCTAACAGATGCAATAAAGTCGGGAGAAGGTCGATTTGTCCTCCGTATTGGTGCATTTCCCCGCCTTCAACACCCGGAACATGAATCAATAATGGTACACGTTGCAATTGGGCATTCTCAAATGCGCCAACATCTTTGCCAAGCACTTTTGACATGGCTTCTTTATGGTTTTCGGAAATACCATAGTGATCACCATACATAACGATTACCGAGTTATCATATAGACCAGATTTCTTCAAGTAAACGAAAAACTCTTTAAGCGCCTCATCGGCATAGCGTGCAGTCTGGAAGTAATTATCTACGGAAGCATCGCCTGTCGTTTGTTTACCGATCGTTGCTTTCTCCTGGTCCATGGCATATGGGAAATGATGAGATACTGTTATGAATTTTGTATAGAAAGGCTGTTTAAGCGTTTCTAACATTGGAATCGATTCTTTAAAGAAAGGCTTATCCATTAATCCATAACTTAGTACTTCCTCTTTATTTTCCATATTATAATGGCTTGCATCGAAGAACTGATTAAAACCAAGAGACTTATACATCTTATCCCGGTTCCAGAAAGATTTGTAATTACCATGGAACACAGCAGATGTGTATCCTTGTTGTCCTAAAATCGCTGGTGCTGCTTGATACGTATTTTGGGATCTGTTTGTGAATGCTGCCCCCTGTGGTAAACCGAACAGGGAATTTTCAAGCATGAATTCTGCATCCGCTGTTTTACCTTGGCCTACTTGATGGAAGAAATTATCAAAGTGCATGAAATCTGATTTATCATGTGCAAGTGAGTTTAGAAATGGAGTTACTTCTTCCCCATTCAATTTATAATCGATCAAGAAATTCTGCATGGATTCCAAATGCAGGTAGATAACATTCTTACCTTTGGCTGCACCAAAATATTCAGGGTTCGGTTCAGCACTTGTTGCCTTCGTATAGTTGACGACTTCAGCGATATCGGTGCTGTTTGCAGTCGCACGCTGGGCGTATGTTTTAGTATTCTGAACGGCATCATAAACCGTATAGTTGAACATGCCCAAATATTTGACGATATAGTTCCGATCGAATGTTCTTGATAATAATTGCGGGCGATCCTTTTCAGCAAGTCCCAAATTGATTGCGAAAATTGCAAGTCCCGCTAGGTAAACCAATCCAACTGTACGGCGTTTGACTTTGAAGTCTTCCACTTTAAAGCCTTTGAATCTGTACAACACGATCAAAAAGACGGTATCAAGGAAATAAAATACATCATGGCCTTTAAATAATTCTAAAATACTCGGCCCCAAATCCCCGGCATTTTGCACTTGCGTCAAGGTTGGCAATGTAATGAAATCGGTAAATGACCGATAGTATACAATATTGAAGAATAACCATAAGGACATCAATAGGTTCAACCTGATGATCCATTTAAACGATTTTTTGCCTCTAGCCAATAATGCCAAGCCAAAGAATAAAATGGCTGAACTAATCGGGTTTATGAACAGTAAGAACTGTTGCAAGCCATTTTCAATACCTAAGTTAAATTCAACTCGATATCCAATATAAGTTTTTATCGTAAACAAGACTACCGCAATAAAGAAAAAGCCTAGTATGTTATCTGCAAATAAATGCCGGCTTTTTTTTACAAAATTATTCATGCTTTCACCTCTATTAATCTAGTGGTTTATTTATATAAATTTTTACAAACTTACAAAAGACGGAAAATCAGAAACCTTATAATAGCATTCTTTCACTTGGATAGTCAAGATTATGAAAACCACCTTTTGTCACATCCATGACTCCTCAAATCCAGAACACTTCTTTAGCTTATGAACAAGCCTTTGAAAAAATAACAGAGTTTCACCCGTCCCGAATGTTTTAGCGCACCTATAACAAATATATAGGAACTCCATGTCTTAATCCAATAAATATCACCGTAACTTTTTGGGGTGACTGCGGGTGACAGTCACTAATTAATTTCACGTCCTTCAGGCTTTTACCATTATAAACGACTCTTTATAAAAAAACCAGTACATTACAAAATATGTAAGATATAAATCTTCAATTATTTAAAGCTATAGATATATCCAGGATTTATTTCCCGATAATTCGACAGTTAAAAATGGGTGGCCGGTTACATGGATGCATCTCTCCTCCGCACTTTTGATACCCCCTCCAAAATCCAGGCCTGCAAAAGTTTGACCCGTTTATCATTGCGTCCTGCCACACTAAAATCCCATAAACTAACAAATGGATTTCGCGTAATATCGACATCATTCCTCTCCGGCATATTTAATTAGCTTTTTTCAAATAATTTTCCCTGTAAGTGTTATCATATTGTGTTTATATTTTTACTTTCCAGGATAATTTTTATCATCCATAAAAGATTCAATTTACCAAAGTTCACTTAAATTACAATTTTAAAACCACTCCTGGAACCGGAAAGGATGCAAATGACATTATAATAGGAAGAAATTGAATTTTTCCATATCGGCTGAAGGGGTATATTCTTTCAATAGAAGCCCATATGACCATAGCAGCGATATCAGGCTTGAATATAGGTCTTGTCTTTTCCATTCCCCTTAATGGGGGTTGTGGCTCCTTATAAGCTTACCTGTGTTTTGTAAGAAATCTTTTCGTCCCCTTTGTTAGTATATTTGTTTCATCCAGCTTTATTATAAAAAATAAAAATCCTGCCCTCGATCGAGGACAGGATTCCTTATTTATATTACTTGATGCCTTCTGAAACTTCTTTAACCATAGCGTCAACAGATTCTAAACCGCCGCCTGATAAGTACCAGTAGTTAGGGTCTAGATAAATGATGTTACCTTCTTTAAATGCTTTTGTATTTTTCACAATGTCATTTTCAACAGTTTCTTTCGCTCTAGCTCCATCACCGGCAACCGCATCTCTATCTACAACGAATAGGTAATCAGGATTCTTTTCAGCAATGTATTCGAAAGAAATACTTTGACCATGTGTCGATACTTCCAATTTATCATCTACTGCAGGTACTCCGAATACATCATGGATGATTCCAAATCTTGAATCCGGTCCGTAAGCACTTACTTTTCCACCGCTAGAAAGAACGATTAAACCAGTTTTGTCAGTTGGGGCTTTCTCTTTCAAAGCATTGATGTTTTCTTCCACACTTGCCAATTGTTTAGCTGCTTCTTCTTCTTTATCGAAGATTTTACCCAAAAGCGTTACGTTTTCTTCAAAGGATTCCATATACTTTGTTGTATCTACACCTACAAAAACAGTAGGGGCAATTTTGCTTAATTCTTTATATGCTTCAGATTGACGGCCAGAAATAAGGATTAAGTCAGGAGCAATTTCGTTGATTTTTTCGAAGTCAGGCTCTTTTAATCCGCCGGCATTTTCAGTTGTACCTTCATATTTTGAAAGGTATTTTGGAAGGCCCTCATGAGGAACAGCTGCCACTTTTACACCCAATTTATCAAGAGTATCAAGAGCACCCATATCGAATACAACGACTTTTTCAGGGTTTGTTTTTACTTTCGTTTCCCCTAGTTTGTGCTTAACCGTAATTTCTTCGCTTTTAGCACTTTCCTTTTTCGCGCTTGATTCTTCTTTTTCCTTATCTGATCCACAAGCTACAGCCACTACAGCCAGCATTGCGACCAAAAGCAGTAAAGATAATTTCTTAATCATTATGGTCACCTCGAAAAAATTTTTTATTTAAAATTACATATTGAATCCTCACCTTCACAGAGTTCACCTTCATCACTTTCCCTGCCGTATGAACAGGAGGCGGCTAAAGTCTTGGGCGCCCGCCAACTCTTAGCTGCCTAAGAAGCGTATGAGGTGATTCCGGAACGGCTATGAATACTGAAGTAATTTAAAACCAAATGGAATTGTCTTACGTGAAGTACACACAGATCTTATTGTCATTGATGTTTTGGATTTCAATATCCATATCATAGATTTCCTTTAATACATTGGAATTGATGACTTGCTCGGTAGGTCCATTATGAACAACCTTGCCATCCTTCAATGCGACAATATAGTCGGAATAACAGGATGCAAAATTAATGTCATGAATGACAATGATGACTGTTTTCCCTAATTCATCGGCCAATCTCCTCAATACCTTCATGATTTGGACGGAATGCTTCATATCAAGATTGTTCAGGGGTTCATCAAGAAGTACATACTCCGTGTTCTGAGCAATAACCATGGCAATGAAGGCCCGCTGTTGCTGCCCGCCGCTAAGCTGGTCAAGAAACTTATCCTGCATGTCGGCAAGTTCCATATATTCAATCGCTTCATCGACGTATTTCCAATCCTCTTTGGTCAGCTTTCCTTGTGAATAAGGAAAACGGCCAAAGGCGACGAGTTCACGAATCGTTAAACGGATATTGATGTGGTTAGCCTGCTTTAAGATGGCAATCTTTTTCGCAAGTTCATTGCTATTGAATTTCCCCATATCCTTACCATCGATCAGTACTTCTCCCGAATCCCGGGAAATGAGACGGCTGATCATCGAAAGGACGGTACTTTTCCCCGCTCCATTGGGACCGATGAAGGATGTGATTTTCCCTTTCATTATTTCAATGGAAACATCCTCGACAACCGTTTTACTATTATATTTTTTGAATAAATTTTTCACTTCTACCATGATTTATTCTCCTTTAATAGAAGATAGATGAAATAGACACCGCCGACAAAGTTGATGATGACACTTAAGGTGGTGGAGAACGTAAAGATCCTCTCCACAATGAATTGGCCGCCGACCAGGGCAATCACACTGATCAGCATGGCACCCGGGATGATATGTTTATGCTGATAGGACTTTATGAATTGATATGCCACATTTGCAACAAGTAATCCGAGGAACGTGATCGGACCGATCAGGGCAGTCGAAATGGAGATTAAAACAGTAACGACGATTAAAACCCGCTTCGTGACAAAATCATAATCCACACCCAAGTTTATGGCTTGGTCCCTCCCCAGTGACATGACATCTAAATATTTCAAAAATCTCATGAAATATATCATTGCCGCTATCATGAGGATAATAGCTAACGTTAACAAGTCCGTGTTGACATTATTGAAGCTGGCGAACATTTTATTTTGAATGATTTGAAACTCATTCGGGTCAATCAATACCTGCATGAATGAAGACATGCTGCCGAATAAGGTTCCGAAAATGATACCAATCAGCAATAGGAAGTAAATATTGCGATTCTTCTTGAACATGAACTTGAACAGCAGGCTGGAAAAAATAAGCATGGCCGCAAGTGTGATCAGGAAATTGAGATTTTTATTCATGATCATGATATGCGTTGAACCGAAGAGGAAAATCACTCCCGTTTGGATCAGCATATACATGGAGTCCAACCCTAAAATGCTCGGTGTCAGGATTTTATTATTCGTGACCGTCTGGAAAATCACTGTTGAAAAAGCTATTGCACAACCAACCACGATGATGGCGATGATTTTTATGACCCTTCTCGGAAGTGCATAATCCCAATTCGGGCCAAGGTCCCAAAAGATATAACCTGCCGTTAAAGCTGCTGCAAGAACAGCCAATATAATGATCCTACTTTTATTATTCATATGCCTTTCTCCTCAGTATCAGATAGATAAATACGGCGCTTCCTATCACACCAACCACGAGTCCGATCGGGATTTCAAATGGATATATGAGGATCCTGCCCAGAATATCGCAGATCAATAGGAATACTGCCCCTAGCAATGCTGTATGAGAAAGACTCTTTTTCAAATTGTCACCAAGGTAAAGGGATACAATATTTGGTACGATCAATCCTATGAAAGGAATCGTTCCCACCGTTAACAAAACGACAGTGGAGGATAATGCCACGATGATCAACCCAAAATTGACTATCAGCTTATAATTGAGTCCTAGATTGATGGCAAACTCCTCACCCATCCCTGCCACAGTGAATTTATTGGCAAAGAAGTATGCGAGAATGACTAGAGGGATACTTACATATATAAGTTCGTACCTTCCCGACATGATCATCGAGAAATCTCCATTCATCCATGTGTTGAGGCTTTGAATCAAATCATATTTATAAGCAAAGAAAGTCGAGATGGATCCGACGATATTACCAAACATCAATCCAACCAATGGGATGAAAATCGTATCCTTATATTTCACTTGATCAAGAATTTTCATGAACAAGAAGGTACCTGCCAAAGCGAATATGAAAGCGAATGCCATTTTCTCAATAAGTGCTGCCGATGGAAAAATGATAATGGCAAGAAGAAGTCCAAGCCTTGCAGAATCCATGGTTCCGGCAGTCGTCGGGGATACAAATTTATTGCGGCTCAATTGCTGCATGATCAGACCGCTTATACTCATCACAATACCGGAAATGACTATGGTCACCATTCTGGGGAAACGGCTTTGCAGCATGATTTGCACTTTATCATCACTTAAATCCAATAAATCCAGGGGGGTAATATCTTTTACACCAATGAATAATGACGTAAATGATAAAACAATTAACGCCATGACTAAATATCTTATCTTCATCTACATTTCCTACTCTTCCTATCTCAGTTAATACAGCGATAATATTTTTAATTAAATATATTTGAATGAAGACTATCGCAAAGTCACCTATTGAAATGGAAATCATGAAGTCGCAATAGTTACAAGGTTTTCCCATTCGTGATAATGAGATTCATTATCACTTAATCTAATTCTATCATTTATCAGACATGTGTCAATATATACAAGTGAATTACTTTGATATTCTCCGGATAGTCATATTGTAATGAATTTGGGTGGACCAATCATGCATTTCGTTACAGGAAGTGATAAAATCTAAATAACAAATATTTACTCTTCCGATGAAAGAAGCGATATGATGAAAAACTTGCTATCCAAAGTGTTCTCAAAAAAGGCGAAAATCCAGATTGAATTTTGCCAAAATAATCTTGACCGCTTCCTTAATGAACAAACAGTTGCTGATTATGGTAAGTTCTTAACGAATCCAAGGATTCAATATAAGGAATATGAATGTTTGAGTGAGTGTAAACTTTGTAAGAAAACCCCCTATGCGAAAGTGAACGGCCACGTATTGAGTGGTAAAGATTCACAGGATCTTTTAAATAAGTTACATGATGAATTGAAATGATACGGGCCAAGCAAATTGCTTGATCCGTATCATTTTGACTTTCCACCTGTAATTATACAGAATACAGGTGATGAACATCTATTAAAGGGAATTGCGAATTAAATCATTAATCTAGTCGTTACTTCCTGTTTTTCACTATTTCCTACGTTTTCACTGTATTAATAGTTTAATATATGATAATTTATGGAAAAAGATAGACAGGAGGACGTCCATGAAAAAAATCATTCCTACCATCGTATCAGCCGTAACACTAAGTCTTGTCACTGGATTGCCTGGCCCCATAGCCGAAGCAGAAGAATTCACCCCTTATTATGGAAATGGTCCAAGCTACATTCAACCAGATAACCTCTCCCACCTTTTCCCTGACCCTAATGTATCTTTCAACACCCCTGCCTTTAAACAAAACAAGATCGCCTTTACGAGCCAGGAAGAAATGTTGGATCATATCAAGTCCCTCTCCCATAAATACAAGAACATCCAGTTCAAGACGATAGGTAAATCCACAGAAGGGCGCGACATCCCGATGCTTCTTTTCAGCAAGGATTCAAAAAGACCGAATAAGGGTTCACAAAAACCATTGATTTGGATTCAAGGTCAAATCCATGGCAATGAGCCCGCTTCAGGTGAATCAACATTAGTCCTTGCACAATGGCTGGCTGAAGGCAAGCTTGGTGATGTCCTCGATAAAGTGAATGTTGCCATCGTTCCTCGCGTCAATCCTGATGGCTCTTATTATTTCAAACGATTTACCGCAAATGATATGGATGCGAATAGGGACTACTTGAAAGTGGAGTATCCTGAAGTACAGACGATTCATCAGGCAATCGATGATTATGAACCGGAAGTCATTTTGGATGTACATGAATATACAGTGAATCCCGCCCCCCTGAAAAAAGTGGGAGCAAATGGATCGATCGCTTCCTATGATTTACTCATCTCCTCAGCCAAGAATTTAAATATTCCCAAACAGCTTCGAAAAGCTTCCGATGAACTGCTTTTACCTAATGTTTTTAAAGCATTGGAAAAAGAAAAGCTTTCCTACCACGATTACTATACACTGGCTACTTCTGATGATGGAGTCCTTACTGCCACAGAAGGAAGCACAGAAGCCCGGATTGGCCGAAACGCCCTCGGTTTGAAAAATACAATGACCTATTTAATTGAAACGAGGGGAATCAATATCGGCCGTACGGATTTTAAACGACGTGTTTTTGCACAAGCTACAGCTCAGGCAGCATTCGTCAAGACGACAGCCGAACAGGCCAGTAAAGTTATTAAGGCCGTAAAACAGGCAGAAACTGAAGTCGTGCAAAAAGGGCGAAAAGCAAATGATAACGATAAAATTGTCATCACCAGTGAAAATAAATTGGTTAAGGATCAAAAATTGACAGTAGTCGATTTAGCGAAAGCTAAAATGGCCGATGCCTCCATCGATTGGCTGGATTCTACCGATGCCTACCCTACCCTTGTTAGAGATCGTCCGACAGCCTATATCCTTCCACCGGAATATAAAAATATCGCAAAGAAACTTCAGCTGTTGGGAGTAGAAGTTAAAAAATTAAAAAAACCTATGAAAATAGCTGTTGAAAGCTATTTGGTCAAGGATTTAAACGTTTCCGCTGAACTGGAAAGCGGACATTCCACAAGGGAAGTCACGACCACCGTTTCTTCAACAACTCGGGATTTCCCAAAAGGAAGCTATGTTTTCGACATGGCCCAGCCTGATGCCAACTTCATCTCCCTTGCACTCGAACCTGAAGGCATTGACAGCTATGTGACATTCAATTTCATCCCGGCTGACAAAGGAAAAGAACTGCCGGTTTACCGTTATATGCAGCCATCTTCCTTACCAGTTAAATGATGCATAGTATTTAAATGACGCTTTGGCAGCCTTCATTGCCAAAGCGATTTTAGTTTCCACCCTCCTTTATTCTGGGACGATGCGCCTGACATGATTTCTTGAATGCGGCGATAAGTTTTGAATATACATATAAACGGAAAATGTGTTTTTAGAGGAGGAAAGTCATTGAACCAACATGTACAAATGGAAATCAATCGCCTTGTTCATCGCTTGAAACGAGACCAATCCGCTGATGGTTCGTGGAATTATCCCTTTGATACCGGGATAACGGCAGATGCCTATATGATCATATTATTGAAAATTTTAGATTTGGAAGATGCTCCTCTTATAGAGGCTTTAGTAAAAAGAATCGAAAGCAGGCAAACGCAAAACGGTTCATGGAAACTTTTCCAAGACGAGAAGGACGGCAATGTTACGGTTACGATCGAGGCTTATTATGGCCTTCTTTTTAGCGGACTCCGCAATAAGAACGATCCCCATATGAGGAAAGCCAAACAATTCATTCTTTCCAAGGGTGGCATCAAACAGGCCAAAATGTTAACGAAAATGATGCTTACTGTCACCGGACAATATCAATGGCCGCGCCTATTCCCCATTCCACTCGAAGTGGTCTTACTTCCTCCGACCTTTTTCGTCAGCATTTATGATCTTTCCGTATATGGGCGGGTCAACATGATTCCATTGCTATTGCTTGGCCATAAAAAGTTTCAGCTCAAAACCCCGGACACGCCAAGTGTAAAAGAATTATTTCAAACAAGGGAGGACCTTTCCGAAGAACATGTATGGGAAGAGTATCGTACCGAAGAATATCGTTCCTTCTTCTCCAAACTTCAAACAGGCGTCAAAACTTTGATTGGTTATCCTGATTATTTACATTCCTTAGCCTTGGATTCAACGAAAAGGTTCATGCTCGACAGGCTGGAACCAGACGGGACACTGTACAATTATTTCGGTTCTACCTTTTTCATGATCTTTGCCCTCCTTTCAATTGGATATTCGAAAAGAGATCCAGTGATTCTAAAGGCCATTGCCGGTCTGAAGGGGATGGCCTGCTCCATTAAGGGGCACACACATATCCAGTTCACGACGCCCCATGTTTGGAATACCTCCTTAATAAGCTACGCCCTTCAAGAAGCGGGCATACCTTCCAAAGACCCAACGGTTAAGGCCGCCAATCAGTACTTACTGTCACGCCAGCATTATATGTATGGAGATTGGCTGATCCATAATCCTAACGCGATTCCAGGCGGCTGGGGGTTCTCGGATTTCAATACCATGAATCCGGATGTCGATGATACGACCGCCTCACTGCGGGCGCTGGCTAAGCAACTGCAAGCAAAACCGGATAATCGGGACAGCTGGCAGCGCGGTGTCTCCTTCACGATATCCATGCAAAATGATGATGGTGGATTTCCAGCCTTCGAACGGAATAATGACCATAAATGGCTGCACCTTCTACCTATAGAGGGTTCGAAATATCTCCTGACTGACCCTTCTACCGCTGATTTGACAGGAAGAACGCTGGAATTCCTGGGGAACTATACAAATATGAAGAAGCCGGAAGAAGTCAGTAAAAGAGCGGTGGATTGGCTATTGGAAGACCAGAAGCGTGACGGCTCCTGGTATGGGCGCTGGGGCATCTGCTATCTATATGGCACATGGTCTGCACTGACCGGCATGAAGGCAGCAGGGCAAGCCACTGGACATCCATCCATCCAAAAAGCCTTAACTTGGTTGAAGAAAATTCAAAATGAAGATGGTGGCTGGGGTGAATCTTGTTACAGTGATATCAAGCAACGATATATCCCCCTCGAAGAAAGTACACTGACACATACAGCTTGGGCTGTGGATGCGTTGATATCGGCATCCGAAAAGCCGACAGCCGAAATTGAAAAAGGCATTGCCTATCTCATCCGTGCAGGTCAACAAGACAGCTGGACCAATGATTATCCTGCAGGCCAGGGAATGGCAGATTTTTTGTATATCCATTATCATAGCTATCGCTATATTTATCCCCTTTTAGCCTTAAGTCATTACAATAAAAAATTCTTGAATACTTAATCGCCAGTGTTTTTTTATCATATAAAGGTGAATATGTGGATTACCTGTGGAAAAGTAGTGAATAACACCGGAAAGTTATCCACAATCCGAGGTTATCCACATTCATTTATCCGTAAATGTGCTAAATGCAAGAATTTCCCGTCATATTTGTTGATTAATTCATTTCGGATATGTAAGAATGACTTGTTTTATCCAGGCTTTGTGGATAGTCTGGGGATGATCACTATCATGTGAAAACTTTATCCAGTTTATCACTATAAAATTCTATGGCCTTAGCATAAGATTGTATTTCTCGATCCTTAGAGGTTTCGGCAATTATCTTCAATAAAGACTCCATTGCAAGATCGTGTTGGCCCAAATTATAAAAAGCCATGGCCCTGAATACGAATAAAGCCTTATCCTCAGGAAACTTCGCCAGCCCCGATTCCAATGTCTGTCTTGATTTTTCATATTCCCCTATGGTGCGATATGTGCTCCCCAATCCTATGTATGCCCCTTTTGCATCCTCATTTGGCAAACCTAATTTGAGTGCCGCTTCATAATAGGGCACCGCCTTTACCTCAAGTCCGAGAATATCCAAACTCCAGGCACACTGATACTGTATGACTGCATCGCCGGGATTTTGCTTTGCCAAATCCATCAATAATCGATTGGATTCTTTGAATTCTTTCTTTCCCCTTAATGACAGTGCCTTTCCCAAATCTCCCATTTCCATTCCTCCATCGTATAAGATTCCTTATTGCCCCTATTCGCGATTCCTTTTTTAATTCCTTTATAACCGCAAATATTTTCAGGGTGTCATCATCTATACGGTAGTTTCTTCCCCCATCCGCCTCTTCATCTAAGGGAAGTTTCTTCTTTTCCCCTAATTTCGCTTAAGATTCATTATGGCAATAAAAAAAAGGATTTGCCACTCGGCAAATCCTTTCATGCACCTCAGTTCATGATCATTCTTAGATCACAGATTACCAACGATTAATCATCCAACTGGTTTTTCAATACTTTCCCCGTGGTGGCATCCACCACTACATCATATTCCTTTTGTCCTTGTTTTATTTCCAGCTCGTACACAAGGGTGCCATTCTCCGATTCCAGCTCTGCGTCCGTTACTTGACCATCCACCGCTTTCAAAGCAATTTTTTCGGCTTGATCCCTGCTGATTTTTGCAGTTTCCGCCGCTTGTTGTGTGCTCAGATCGTCATCGTCACCGTCTTCCATTTCCTGAGAAAGAATCTCTCCGTTTTCAGCATCAACGTCAACGTCTTGATAGCCTTCTTTCGTTTTAACGGTCATCTCATAGGTCATCGGCTGGTCCCATTCCTTTTCAAATTGAATAACTTCCCCGCCTAGTTTTTCTGAAATCATCTTGACAGCCTCATCCTCGGATAGGTTACCCTTATTGACTGCATATACCGCCGTTCCAGCAGCGCCGCCGAAAAGTAAAACGGAGGCCATGGACACCGTCATGATTACCTTTTTCCTTTGAATGATACCTTCTTTAATCGTACTCCACTGTTTTTTCATGAATGAATTCCTCCTTTAAGTTGTTACCTTAATAATAAGCATCCTTCATGAAACGAACATGAGCGTTAGATTAGAATTTGATGAGAAAGAGTAATCGTCACCAACGTTCCCTCTCCCACTTCGCTTTGAATCTCCAATTTACCTTCGAATGACTCGACCAGCGTCCGGGCGATGGAAAGCCCGAGTCCATTGCCTCCCGTTTTCCTTGCCCTTGATGAATCCACGCGATAAAAACGTTCAAATACATGTGGGAGATGTTCCGGTGATATCCCTGCACCGTGATCTTTCACACCGATGAAAATTTCATCGGCCTTCCGTTTTATCATGATCTGTATACTTGATTCACTATATTTCATAGCATTGTCCAATAGGATGACAATCACCTGTTCAAGCTTACAGGAAATGGTCATTGCATAGATTTCCTTAAACTCTGATTCTATCGTTATTTCACGATTCCCCGTCCTTCTGAATGTTTGGGCAATCCCTTCACAAAACGAAATAAGTTCTATTTTCCCTTCCACATCTGCTGAAGGTTCCGTTTGGGAAGCAGACTGCAGAAGATGTTCCGTCAGCTTTTTCATCCGGACGGCTTCATGATGGATTGCCTCCACGGCCTCTTCCTGAATCGCCTCATCCTTCATTCCCCAGCGTTTCAATAGAGAGGAGTAGCTTTCTATGACCGTAATCGGTGTTTTCAATTCATGTGAAGCATCTGAAAGGAATTGCTGCTGTTGGTTATAATTAAGCTCCAGCCTTTCTATCATCCTGTTGAATGCCACTCCCATCACCTGCAGCTCGTCCTTTGATTGATTCGATAGCGGTATATGTTTGAATTCTCCGCTTTTCTCAATATCCTTCATCGTTCCGCTCATGATCGATATCGGTTTGAGGATCAGGTTGGCCAGCCACTTACCGGCAAGAATGGATAAAAGAATGACAAAAAGGGATGCACCTCCTAAAACGAGGGCAAGCGTCGATAAATTATCAAGGAGGGTATCCTGCGGCTGTGTGACCTCGATCATCCCTAGCTTCTTCCCTTCATCAGGATAAGGATAACGGTAGGTCAATACATATTCCCCGTCTGCTTTGGTAAAATCATATCCTTTCTCGTTAATGGCTTTAACCGCAAGCCCCTCAAGGTCTTCTTCATCGGTAAATGATTTTACCAACCTTCCATCAGTGCCGAATATCCGCACCATCCCATCGTCCGGGATATACGGTTCCATTAAATCGGGATCACCGGTAAGCAAATCTTTCGTCAGGATATTTTCTTCAATTAATGAAGCTTGATCTTCAAGCAGATCGCGTTCCCTCTCTACCGATATCCAAAGGAAGGCGATTAAAACGATGATACTCAACAATATAAGCATGACGCTTAAAAAAAGACTGGAATACGTTTGGATTTTCGTCCGGATCTTCATACTGGCTCCTTCAAGCTGTAACCTACACCGCGGTAAGTATGTATGAGCTGCAGCTCAAAGGGATAATCTATTTTTTTGCGTAAATAACGGATATACACATCGACCACATTCGTATCCCCTGCAAAATCATATCCCCATACATGTGTCAGGATTTGCTCCCTCGAAAGTACTTGATTTTTATTTTGCAAAAGATAAACCAGCAAATCGAACTCGCGGGAAGTCAGCTCAATCCTTTTGCCTTGCCTGTGAATGTCCCTTGTACCAAGGTTCAGCTTCAAATCATGGATCTTTAGTTCATCCACTTCCCCTTCTGATTGGCGCTCCCTTACATTGGTACGGAAACAAGCACGGATCCGTGCAAGCAGCTCTTCAATTTCAAACGGTTTCGTTACATAATCATTTGCACCATGGTCAAGGCCATTCACCTTGTCTGGCACAGCATCCCTTGCGGTTAGAAGGATGACCGGTGTCGATCCATTCTTTTTCCGGTAACGCCTAAGTACTTCTATGCCATTTAGCTCGGGCAGCATCACATCCAATAAGATTAAATCCCACTCTTCGGCTTCTGCCCTTTCCAGCCCTGCCTTTCCGGTAAATGCCGATTCTGTTTGATAACCCTCATGATTAAGTTCCAGCTGAAGAACCCTCGCAATTTTTTCTTCATCTTCTATAATTAAAATTCTTTTATTCATGATCATCACCACCTACCCCTTAGTGTACTGAAGAAATATGAAAATATCATGAGAAATTGAAACCTTCGCATGAAAATCCCATGAAATAATGAATTTGATTTTTGTGCCTTTAAAAGGCAATAAAAAGAACCGGATGTGAAAACACACCCGATCCATTTCATTCACCGTTCCAATGCTGGTCAATGAATTCATCGCGTCCCGATTTCGCACGGTCCGCTTTATAATCATCTTTGTTTTTTTTATGATAGCCTTGATGGTATTCTTCGGCAGGATAAAAGGTTTGGGCCGGAAGGATTTCCGTTACGATGGGTTTCTGGAACTTCCCGCTGGCTGCTACCTTTTCTTTCGCTTCAAGAGCCAGTTTTTCTTGAGCTTCCTCATGATAGAAGATGGCCGTCCGATATTGGCTTCCTCTGTCATGGAATTGACCGCCATCGTCGGTTGGATCAATTTGCTGCCAATATAGTTCCAGCAATCTTTCATAAGGAAATAACTGAGGATCGAAAGTGATTTCCACGACTTCATAATGTCCCGTAGTTCCCGTCTTCACTTCCTCGTAAGTCGGGTTTTCTATATGCCCTCCCGTATAACCGGATACGATTCCCCCAATCCCCGGTTGTTCTTCAAATGGTGTCACCATGCACCAAAAACAGCCTCCAGCAAATGTAGCCTTTTGCATAATGGTCATCCCCTTTCCTATATGTAATAAAAATTACTATACCATATTCCAATCCTGACACTGTGCTTTTTAGATTTGCGAAACCGCCATTAAATGCTCCAAAAAAGATTGACCTTTTGATCAATCTTTTGACCAGCCCTTTTCCTTGAATTTTACAATCGCTTCAACGCGGTTGCTTACATCCAATTTATCAAGGATGACCGATATATAATTACGAACCGTTCCATTAGTCAGATAAAGCTGGCTTGCGATTTCTTTTGTGGTCTTACCATCCGCGATCAATTTGAGCACTTGGCACTCTCGTTCAGTCAAAGGGTTTTCTTCTTCGAAAGCCATATCCACCAGCTCAGGAGCATAAACGCGCCGCCCATCCATGATGACACGGATCGAGTTCGCCAGTTCATCACTTGGGCTATCCTTCAGCAGATATCCGCCTACCTCTGCCTTTCTGGCTCTTTCAAAATACCCAGGACGTGCAAAAGTGGTCAAAATGATGACTTTGCATTGGTGGCCCTGATCCTTGATCTCCTCCGCTACGTCGAGTCCGGTTTTAACTGGCATTTCAATATCGGTTATGCAGATATCCGGCTTTAATTGATTGACGAGATTCATTGCTTCTTCCCCATTGCTCGCTTTTCCTACAACTTCCATGTCACTTTCCAAATCAAGGATGGAACCTAGCGCGCCAAGCAGCAACCGCTGATCTTCGGCAATTACGATTCGAATCAATGTCAATCCCTCCTATCCATTATTTTTTATAGCATTCGGAACCCTTATATAAAGTGTCGTTCCATCTGTTGATTGAATATCAAGGCTGCCATTAACGAATTCGAGCCTTTCTTTCATTCCTTGAAGCCCATTGCCTTTAAAAAACTCTGCTCTATGTGAAAGCCCCACGCCATTATCCTGCACTGTGATCGTCACTCCTGTTTGTATTTCATCGATGACGATATGACAGCAATCGGCACCGCTATGTTTGACGATATTGGTCACAGCTTCTTTCAAGCACATGCTCAAAACCGTTTCAACAAGCAATGGGGTATCTTGCAATTCCGTGGTGCCTTCCAATTTGAATTCTATCTCTGCCGCTTTCAATATTTGCTTGACCCGGATGATTTCATCGCTAAGCTTAGCGCCGCGCATTTCCGACACCATTTCACGTACTTCCTTGAGTGCCGTCCTAGCCGTTTGACGAATATCCTTGATTTCCTTCTTGGCCGACTCCGGATTCAAATCGATCAATTTCCCTGCAAGGTCACTTTTCAAGCCAATCAAAGACAGTTTTTGTCCAAGTGTATCATGTAAATCACGGGCAATCCTCTGACGTTCTTCCATTTTGCCAAGCTCTGATATTCTTTTATGTGCGTCCTCCAATTGTTCTTCCAGCCTGCCCCGTTTATTCCGATTATATGTGTTGAATGGGAGTAGGATCACGCCTACCACACAAATGAGCATAAAGGGAAATTGCGAAAAGAAAGTGGGGTCTTTCATGATGAATCCAATATTGACAGACACGATGGTAGCTAATAGCTGGATCGAATATAATACGAAAAAACCAACCTTATTTTGAACATTCCCTATAAAGAATGCTAAAAAAAGTGAAAAGTAAATGTAGCTGAAAAATATGGTCATGGATATGGATATGACTATTTGTATCGCCGTCCATACGTACACGGGCCATCCCTTCGAAACGAATGAGAGCCCATATGATATGAAAAACAAAATGATCATCACGATTCCAAAGACTATCTCCAACATCGAAGAAGATTTGAAAATGAAATAAAAAGGTAGGATACAAAAAATGATCCAGACATAAGGGCTCAGCCCTGTGTTTTTCGGAAAGATATGATACCAACTTTGCATGGCGCCGCCTCTATTTCTTTTTACCCTAGTATATACTAAGGAGTTTCATCAAAAAACCACCCAATGGAAATTGAATGGTTTTTGATGAACTATTTATTTTTCTTGAAGACTTGGACGTTTATTATTGATTTCCACCTTATTTTTTGTTTCATTTAGACGTTCCTTAATCTCTTTAAAACTTACAAACGTCTTGTTTTCTTCATCATATAGGCGGAAGCGAAGTGATTTTAAACTTGAACTAATGGTGATTGTCGTTGCCTGCTGCAAAGGCAGGGTGGAATCATGGACTTTTTCCAGATTATAGTTTGGCACTCTTGGACTAAGATGATGCACGTGGTGAAAACCGATATTACCGGTTACCCATTGCAAAACCTTTGGAAGTTTATAATAAGAACTTCCATCAATGGCAGCCTTCACGTAATCCCATTCCGATTCCTCTTCGAAATAAGAATCTTCGAACTGATGCTGTACATAAAACAGCCAGATGCCCAGTGATCCCGTTACAAAAAGCATCGGTACCTGAATCATCAGGAATGCCTGCCATCCGATAGCCAAGCATAAAAGACCATAAATTGCCACGATTGCGGCATTTGTCAAATACGTATTCATCCGTTCTTTCTTTTTAGCGCCCTTTTTATTCAGACGGTTCGATACAAGAAATAGATAAAATGGACCTAATCCAAACATGACGATCGGATTTCTATATAAACGGTAAGCCAGACGCCCCCAGAATGAAGCGGCGATATATTCATCAACGGTCATGATCCAAATATCTCCTGTACCGCGTTTGTTTAAATTACTGCTCGTTGCATGATGTATGGAGTGGCTATGCTTCCATTGCTCATACGGAAATAATGTAACGATTCCACTGATTGTACCCAGGATGCTATTCGCTTTCCTGCTTTTGAAAAACGATTGATGACAGCAATCATGGAAAATGATGAAAATCCTGACTACGAATCCTGAAGCCAGGACGGCAAATAAAAGGGTCAGCCCGTATGAAATGGTTAAGCTTTGATAAGCTAAAAACCATAACAGGAAAAATGGCGGAAATGTATTTATGAGCTGTTTCACGCTTGATTTAGTATTGGATTTTTCAAAAGGGGCAATATCTTTTCTCAATTGTTTTTGATTATGATTATGATGACTCATGATTTCCTCCTCATAATATATAGGAATGGGTGTTTAAATGGATTGGTTATGCTTCCATTTCTTCTTTAATTATAGGAATAATAACCGATTTTCTATAGTCATAAACGTCAATTCCCTGCCATGACACTTGTCATATACTTGTCTGCTTCAACACTTTCACACCTATTTTTTCCTCTTTCATCATTTTTACCCTTCAAAAAAAACGATGACTTCCAATCAATCTGATTCCAAGAAAATGCCTGACATTCATTCGATCAAATAAAAAAAAAGATCCGCCGGCTTGGCGAACCCATTTATAACTTGATGGCATACACCCGTTCAGGACGTCCTACCGTACCATATGTTAAATCGGCATCAATTTTTTCCTCTGACATCAAGTGCTCCAGATAACGCCTTGCTGTTGTCCTGCTCACCCCGATTTCCTTTGCCACTATTTCGGCCGTTAACCCAGGGGAGGATTTCCCCAACACAGCCATCACCTTCTCCAAAGTCATCCGATCGATCCCTTTTGGCAGTGAAGACTGTTCCCTCTCTTTTTCTTTCATTTCCTTTCGCAAAAGCTTATCAACCTGTTGCTGCGTTACGGGAAAATTGCCCTTTTCCAATTCTGATAGTTTAATGTGATACTCTTGATATCTGTGTAAGGACTGCTTGAAACGTTCAAATGCCACAGGCTTGATAATATAATCAAATATGCCGATCTTGATGGCTTCCTGGACTTTTTCGATTTCTTTAGCCGCCGTTATCATAATGACATCCATTTGTTTGCTTTGCTGCTTGATTTCTTTCAGGATATCGAGCCCATTCATATCCGGGAAATACATGTCGAGCAGCAATAGATCCGGCTGCATGATTTCAATGAAGCTTTTAGCTTCGTCATAGCTTGAGGCGATCCCGATCGTTTGAAAACCCTCAAGCTTTTCGATGAATAGCTTTTGTATCTCAGCAATCCGCAGGTCATCTTCTACGATTAAAACTTCTATATCGCGATTCGCCATCATGAAATCACCCCTCTGTTTTTTGGCAGTGCTACAGTAAAAATCGTATATTCCCCTTCTTTCGTCGAAAAAGTGATATACCCCCCTAATCCTTCTATCGCTTCCTGAACAAGGCTCAAACCTATACCTGAATTGGTTTGATGGCTTTTCGTCGTAAAGCCGTTCTGGAAAATCAGTTCGGTAACATCTGAATTCATCCCTTTTCCATTATCTTCAACCTCTATGATCAACTCTTTACCCAAGTCCGTGACGAACAACGATACCCTTTTTTCCTCCCTATCGTTTTCCCGTACAGCATCGAAGGCATTATTGATGAGGTTGCCGATGATCGTCACTAATAAATCCCGATCTATTTCTGACGGAATATCTTTAAAACTGCTCTCTCTATCAATTGTAAAATCAATTTTCAGCTCGCTCGCTAAACTTACCTTCCCTAAGATGAACCCAGCAATAATCGGATCAGGTATTTCCTTCATTAGAAAGTGAATGAAACCTTGGGTGACATCGACTTCCTTCGATATGAAATCCATCGCTTCTTTATATGAACCGAGTTGAATCAGGCCTAGCAAAGTATAGAGCCGATTCGAATATTCATGTGTCTGGGCCCTCAGCCCTTCTGCATATGCCTTTACATGTGACAGTTCCTGAAGGAGATTGGATAGTTCGGATTTATTCCTCAAACTTGCAACAGCGCCGATGACTTCTCCGTGTTTATTTAAAATGGGAATGCGGCTAGCCAAAAAAATCTCACCGTCAATCATAAATTCCTGATCATATTCTGCCTGTGCTGTGCTGACTACATCAAGCAGATGTGTATGTGTAATGACTTCTTCAATTTTTCTCCCGCGAAGCTCAACATCTTTAGGAATATGAAGGAATTTATGCGCCGTCTCATTGACAACCGTAATTTTCCCATGAACATCAATGGCGATGATTCCTTCATGAATCGACTCCAAAATGGCATGTTTCTCTTGAAACATCCAAGCAATCTCTTTCGGCTCCAGCCCTAATATCGCCTTTTTTATATTGAATGAAATGAAAAATGCTATCAATAAACCGCCGATTAATATAAAAGAGATGATCCAGACGATCTTTCTTTGTATACTGGACACTTCTTTTTCAATATCATCCTGAAGGTAGCCAACAGAGACGACGCCAATGACTTTTTCATTTGCGATTATCGGGGATTTCCCCCTTATGGAAGGACCCAATGTCCCAGTGGACTCCGTGATGATGGATTTCCCATCCCACACTTCGGCGTTATCTCCCCCTACCATTTTCCTCCCGATCATGTCGGGATTTGGATGGGACAGCCGTGTTTCATTCTTATCGCCTATTACTATGAATTCCGCATCGATCTGCCTGCGAATCCTTTCCGCGATGGGCTGGATGATTACAGAGGGATTATCCGTTCGAAAAGCTTGTTTAATTTCAGGCAGCAAAGAAATGGTCTGGGCAACAGACAATGCTTTTTCCCCTGTTTCCTGCTTCAGGTTATTTTCCAGGATATTTATAAAAATAACTTCAAAGATTCCACCCATTAAGATGATTAACGTACAGATGCCCAGCATCAACTTGGTGTGTAAACGCATTCAATCACCTCTACTTACATCATATAAAAAAAAAACCCTTTAAAAAAGGAGTTTTTTCACAACATTCAGAAAATGCGGGTTAACCTTCAATATTGATGACAACATCCTTCCCTCTCTTCTTAAGCAAAACAGGAATGAGCAGCCATAATGCCGTTATGATCAGGAATGTCAGCGAAAGCGGCCGAGTGAAAAACAAACTGTAATCCCCATCGGATATCGTCAAGGCCCTGCGCATATTATTTTCTATCATCGGTCCTAAAACCAACCCTAATACCAATGGGGCGATTGGATAATCATTTTTACTTAAGAAATATCCCAAGACCCCGCATCCTAATAATAGCAATAAGTCATAAGTCGATACTTGTACAGCATAAACGCCAAAAATGGAAATCGCGATAATGATCGGAATCAAATATTTCTTTGGCGTTTCAATGATTTTCGCAAAAACCTTAACGAGCGGGAGATTAAGGATCAGCAGCATCAGATTCCCGATGAACATACTGGCGATAAGTCCCCAAGCCACCTGAGGATGGTCCTCGAATAATAATGGACCTGGCTGAACATTGTACATCATGAGCGCACCCATTAAAATCGCCGTTGTACCGGAACCCGGAATTCCCAGTGTCAATAATGGAATCATCGCTCCGCCAGATGCCGCATTATTGGCCGTTTCAGGTCCAGCCACCCCAGCGATCGCCCCTGTACCAAATCTCCAGGGTTTTTTTGAAATCCGTTTTTCCATAAGATATGAGAAGAAAGAAGCAAGCGTTGCCCCTGCACCCGGCAAGATCCCTACAAAGAAACCTAAGAGCGACCCCCTCACGATGGGACCCGCGGATTCCTTGAATTCTTCTTTGGAAGGAATCAAATTTTTGATCTTTGCAATTTCCCCGTCATCCTCTTCTTTTTCCAAGATTGTCTTGAATACTTCTCCAAGTGCGAATAGACCGACTGCTATCGTCAGGAATTCGACCCCTTGATACAGCCAAGGAATGTCGAAAGTAAAACGGGCGATCCCGGATACATTATCGATGCCTATCGTCCCGATCAACAAACCGCAAACCGTCATGATCAGTGCCTTGGTTACGGATTTTCCCGCAAGGCCGCTGACGGCCGCCAACCCTAGAAGCATGAGCGAAAAATACTCGGCCGGACCGAATTTGATGGCAATCGTCGATAATGGCTGAGCCAAGGCAATCATGGCGATAAGGGTGACGATCCCTCCGACGAAGGAACCGATTGCCGAAATGGATAAAGCACTCCCGGCCCTTCCCTTCTTCGCCATTTGGTAACCATCCAATGTGGTGACGACAGAAGAAGATTCGCCAGGTGTATTCAATAGGATTGAAGTTGTCGACCCTCCATACATCGCTCCATAATAAACACCTGCAAGTAAAATGATGGCGCTTGTGGCTGCTTGCTCTGGTGGAAGTCCCCCTGTAATCGAAGCGGTTACCGGAATCAAAAGAGCCACGCCGCTCATCGGCCCGATTCCCGGCAAAACGCCGACAGCCGTACCGATCAATACCCCGACAAATGCAAAAAGGATGTTATACCAAGTTAGTGCCGTTTCAAATCCATGCATTAAATAATCAAAAGTGCCCACTTCCCATCCCCCTTCCTTTTATGAAAACCAGATTGGCCAACCCGGCAGTGTTCCCTTTAACACATTCACGAATAAATAATAGATGATTCCGGAAAATCCTGCGGAAATGATGAGCGATGCCACCCACTTATTCCGTTCCATCGTTTGAAAGCAAACAAACAAAAAGAGAAAGGTCGTAATGACATATCCTATCGTTTCCAATGTCAAAATATAAATCAAGGTGGAGAGCAGAATGATGATAAAGGGTTTATATTCCAGCTTTCCCTTACCCGATTCCTGCACCTTGCTCCGAAATGCCTCATAGAACAGGCGAATACTTAAAACAGCAAGAACAAGCCCCAATACAAAAGGGAAAATGTCCGGTCCTACCGAACTTCCATAAGAAGAACTGGCCAGTTTCCTGCTTCCTATCATGAACAGCACCCCGACAGCCAGAAAGGCTACAGATGCAAAGCGATCAAATTTAACGTCCATCCTAATCCCTCCATTTCAGAAAACAAGAAGAAGGTGAAAGCACCTCCTTCTCCCCGATTATTTTTCCATGCCTAAAGCTTCTAATAATTGCTGCACCTGTTTCTCCTGTTCTTCTAAAAACTTGCTGAATTCTTCACTATTTTTATATTCCTGTTCCCATCCTTGAACTTCCACTTCTTTTTTCCATTCAGAAGTTTCAACTAACTTCGCAATGGATTTGCCCCAAAATGTTTTCGCTTCTTCAGACATATTCTGAGGTCCAAAAACACCTCTCCAAATCGTGAATTCAGCATCAACACCCTGTTCCTTTGCCGTCGGTATGTCTTTCAGATCTCCACCCAAACGTTCAGTCGAGGTTACGGCCAGCACTCTGATCTTTCCTGCTTTTAAAAATTCCCTGACACTGGATGCATCCGTTCCGATCACATCTGCATTACCGCCAAGCAATGCCGTAATCGCTTCCCCTCCGCCGTCGTACGAAACGTATTTAAGTTCGGTTGGATTCAAGCCATATTCATAGGCTGGAAGAATGGAAATCAAATGATCCATGGATCCCGGAGCCGATCCTCCTGCAAAGGTCAACTTACGCGGATCTTTCTTCACCGCTTCCAGCACTGATTTCAAATCCTTGAATTCAGAATCCGCCTTTACCACTATCGCCCCATAATCTTTTGTCAGCTGTGCCAAAGGAGTCGTATTTTTATATCCATAAGGACTGTTGCCTTCTTTTTTAAGGTTATTGATGATGACAGGCGGTGAATTCACGAACAGCATGTCATTATTATCCGCTTGCTGTGTTGCATAATCCGCCATGAAGACTGCGCCCCCGCCACCGGGTTTGTTTTCGACGGTCAATGGCTGGTTCACCAGTTTTGTCTCACTCAAGACCTTTGTAAATGAACGGGCGGTTAAATCCCATCCACCGCCTGCGCCCGATGGAGCAACGACCGTTATGGCTTTTTTCGGATAGCCTGTGCTTTCTTTCTTTTCTCCTGATGTATCCGAACTGCTGCCACATGCACCTAAAGTTAAAGCTAACGAACTTGCCAATAATACCGCAGAAATCTTTTTACGAGAAAACATAATAATCCTCCTTTTGAAAGCGTTTTCTTAATTCTACAAAAATATCTTCCTTTTCTTTGATTATTAACCTAAGATACATAAATTCCATAACCTCTATATTGTTCATAAAGTTTTATCGGGAGACATTGGAAAAAGGCCCGCCCATTAAGAGCAGCCCTGCTAGAATAGTATTTTTGATAGATATACGACCATCGTTACCGTTATACTGCTGAATAAAGTCGACATCAAGACTGCCTGTGCCGCATACTCCGGATGGTTGTCATATTCCAAAGCGAATAATGCGCTGTTTCTTGATGTTGGAAATGAGCTTGCGATAAATAAACCCTGAGCGACAGTCCCTTCCAAGCCCAGCAGGAGGATGATCAGGAATGCGATGGATGGCGAGAGTATTAACCGGCCAACCAAGCTAAGGATAAGCGGAAGCGGAAATTGCGTCATTTTCAAATAGGCACTCTGTGCACCCAATGTAATCAATGCAATGGCTATGAAAGCACTCGCGATATTTTCAATCGGGGTCCATAAGAACAGCGGAATGTCGAAAGAAGCGGAATGTAATAGAAAACCGAGTAATAAAGCATAAATGACGGGGTTCTTCAAGAACTCGCGAATGGCGCCCTTCGCACTTTTTGTATGGACGGAAACAGAATTCATCAATCCATAGGTATAGGTCAACAGGTTTTGAAAAATGATCACGATGACTTGGATCGACAGGCCAAGAGGATTCCCATTAAAAACCATCTGACTGACGGGTAACCCGAAATTGGCTGAGTTATTCAGGACTACACTATTTTTAAACGTGGCAGAAAGGCTTTGATCAAACCTGGCAAGTTTAGCAATCACTGTACTCACGATGATGAGGCTTACTGCTTGAAGAGCAAGGAAGCTGAATATCTGGATGATCATCCCCCCGCCCATTTTACTTTGATATATATTGACAAAGCTAATGGCCGGCATGAGCAGGAAGTGATTCAATTTAGACAGCGTATTCATATCCAACTTGAATTTACGATGCAGGATGGCCCCCGCCCCTATTAGGAAAAAGACCGGCACAATGACATTCAATACGATCAGAAACAGGACACTCACTTGACTTCCTCTCCATTCCTTAGGCAAATTCCTGATGATTTACATCTCCCATCTATCATAATGCCGGGATACCCATAATTAAAATACCAATAAATTATCGTTATCCATTCAAAAAAGGAATGATAAAAAAGCACAGAGGTTTCTGCGCTTCCAGTTAAATATCACTCATGAAGTCGACGTCTTTGACAAATTCGACAAACGCTTTGACCAGTTTTAATTCCAGCGACTTTTCATGATATAACATCCATGTATTCCTGATAAGGGGATTACCTTGCTTATCCTTAAGGTCCATTTGACGGAGATTTTGGTCTTTCTCTAATAAAACACTGGGGAGGATGCCATAGCCCAGCCCATTCCTGACCATTTCTTTGCATGTATCACCTTTGTCCACTTCCATTCCCACCAAAGGCGGTCCAGAAAAATTGTCTCTCCACCAATTATCGATCATTGTTTTTAAAAGGGCATCCGTCCCATAATCGATCCTCGGCAAGAAAGGCAGGTCCCGGACTTCGATTTCTTCCTTGGAAGCAATACAAATCGTTTCCTCAAAAAGATGATGCCTTGATCCTGCCCATTGATAGTCCCCCCGAACGATCCCTACATGCACTTCTTCCTTGTAAATGAGGTTCAGTACTTCTTTACTCCAACCAGTGGTCACATGGAAATCCACTTTAGGATACCGCTCACGAAATAATCTCAACAGGCCAGGCAATTTATGCAGCGTGATATAATTGGAAACACCCAGCCGTAATGTTCCACTGATTTCCTGACCCATATTGAACGCTGTCTCTTTTATCTGCCGGAGCCTGATCAGCATCTCATCTGCACAGTTGGCCAAATATTCTCCTTGAGGGGTGAACTGCACTCCCCTTGTTCCCCGCTCCACAATCTTTAGATTGAACTCCTTCTCTATTTGTTGAATTCGTTTCGTTAAAGAAGGTTGCGAGATATATAAACTTTGCGCCGTTTTAGTAATATTCTTGTGCTCATGCAACACCTTTAAAATATGCCAATCCCTCTCATTCATAACCCTTCCCCCGATACCGCTTTTTCCTTGAATGTCTTATCCAAACTGTACCATAAAAGGCCTGTTGGATATATCCAGGCAATGACGGCAAGGACTTTCCCAAAGCGCATTCTCCAGCCCGCCTTAGGAGCGACATCTTTCACGCTCGGTCATTCAATTGAATTCTTTCAGGGCATGTATAGATATTCAGTGAATCATTACGAATGAACCCGACCGTGGTGATTCCCAATCCTTCAGCCAACTCCAAAGCCAATTCGGTTGGAGCGGATTTCGAGAGTATCAGTTCACAGCCGATTTTCGCCACTTTCAAGAGAATTTCCGATGAAATCCGGCCGCTGAACACGATGGCTTTCCCTTCTATCGAAATACCATTCTTCAAGCAATGGCCGTATATCTTGTCCAAGGCATTATGCCGTCCGATGTCCATCCTGCTTAATACAAGGCCATCGACATCGCATAAAGCGGCATTGTGGACTCCGCCTGTGTTCTGGAAGGTGACAGCGGAATTTTGTAAATCCTTCATCAAGCGGAAGCAGTCATCGGGAGTCAGCCTCACCGAAACATTATCCATTTTCTTGGCAGTCAATGCATCATTCACAAAGACGAACCCTTGTCTGCTCATTCCGCAGCATGATGTAATATACCGCTTATTTTGAAAGTCCTGGAAGTAGGGATTCACTTTATCTGTCTTCACATGAACAAAGCCCTCTTTTTCCTGGAACCAGATTTCTTTTATCTCATCATATTTTTTGATGATGCCTTCCGAAGCCAAATAACCAATCACCATATCCTCGATGTATTCAGGTGTACAAACCATCGTGACGAATTCCTGGCCATTTATTTTGACAGTAACGGGATACTCCGTTACGATCGTATCTTCCGTCCGATCGATGTTGCCTTTGGTTATCCGGATGATGTCCCTCTTGCTTTCAATCGCTTTCATGATCCCACTCCTTTTACTATCCAGGAGCCAATTGACCAATATGTAAGGAACATGGTCAATGCCCGTTGAGTTTGTCCGCTATATGCTTATCAAATACGAATACGGAAATCGCTATGTTCTCTTTAATTTTGATATCTGAAAACAAATGGACCAGTTTAGCTCCAACCAGTTCTTCCATTCCATCAGGAGGACTCTCCGAATACACATCCTGAACCATTTTGGTACGTGCTGAATGGACCATGTCCCTTCCTTCCTCCGATCTTGATATGAACATTTCCGTAGGAGTCAAATTCCCATATAACGTAGAAACGGCCATATTTTCCACGAAAACCGTGTGTATGCGTTCTGGTCCTTTACCGAATAGTTCCTTGCGCAGCTTACGAATCATATCATTGAATTCATGGATAACTTTTGACACCGTTACGTCACTCCAATTCAAGAAAATTAAGTTCTCAATTTTCTTATCATAAATCAACGCGAAGAAAAACGAAAGGAATTTGGGAATGATAACCTCTTTCCAGGATTGTTTCTTGTTATAATTAAAGGTATAATATCCAAGAGGAAAGTTGGGAGCATAATAGTGTACTGTTGTGTCCTATCTTTTTTAAAAATTATCCATTATGGTATGGATTGGTATATTGGCAAGCTTTGCTATTAAACTATTCCACCATGACCTACACCACCGTTTTAGAGCCGGAGGTGTGATCATGGTGGTTTTTTTCGTGTTTTTGGCTATAAAAGGGGGAAATATAATGAGCGATTCAAACATCACCATCAAAATCAATGGGAAGGATTATACCGCTAATGAAGGAGCGACAATACTGGAGATCCTCAACCAAAATGAGATAGCTCATCCACAGATTTGTTATGTTCCTGAAGTGGATCCGATCCAAACATGCGACACATGCATCGTCGAAGTTAATGGGGAACTCGTCCGGTCATGTTCGACAAAAGCAGCGGGCGGCATGAATATAGCCTTGGACTCAAGCAAGGCAAAGGAAGCCCAAACCGAAGCCATGGACCGGATCCTGGAAAACCATTCTTTATACTGTACTGTATGTGATAATAATAACGGAAATTGCAAACTGCATAACACAGCGGAATTAATGGAAATTGAACACCAAAAATATCCTTACACACCGAAAGTGGAATTGGGTGCCGTCGATATGTCCCATCCATTTTACCGCTATGATGCCAATCAATGCATCGCATGCGGGCAATGTGTCGAAGTCTGCCAAAACCTTCAGGTCAACGAGACACTGTCCATCGACTGGGAAGCGGAACGCCCCCGGGTAATCTGGGATGAAGGAACGGAAATCAATAACTCATCTTGTGTAGGCTGCGGACAGTGTGTAACCATTTGTCCATGTAATGCATTAATGGAAAAATCGATGCTGGGTGAGGCAGGCTTCATGTCAGGTTTGAAAAACGATATGCTTGAACCAATGATTGACCTTGTCAAAGAAGTGGAACCTGGATACAGCGGGATTTTTGCCATTTCGGAGATTGAAGCGGCAATGCGTGATACACGGACGAAGAAGACAAAAACGGTCTGTACATTCTGTGGGGTAGGATGCACATTCGAAGTCTGGACAAAAGGCCGTAAAATCCTTAAAGTCCAACCTACTCATGAAGCACCCGTCAATGCGATATCCACATGTGTCAAAGGGAAATTCGGTTGGGACTTCGTAAACTCGGAAAAACGTTTGACCAAGCCACTGATTCGGAAAAATGGTAGATTCGTCGAATCAAGCTGGGATGAAGCACTTGATTTGGTTGCATCAAGACTTGGTTCGATCAAACAGCAATACGGCGGAAATTCAGTAGGCTTCATTTCCTCATCCAAGATCACGAATGAAGAAAACTATGTGATTCAAAAACTGGCACGGCAAATGTTCGAAACGAATAACGTCGACAATTGCTCGCGTTACTGTCAATCCCCGGCAACAGACGGACTGTTCCGTACAGTCGGCATGGGCGGAGATGCTGGTACGATTAAAGATATCGCCGCAGCAGGTCTTGTCATCATCGTTGGGGCTAACCCTGCAGAAGGCCATCCGGTACTGGCGACACGCGTAAAACGGGCACACAAGCTTCACGGACAAAAACTGATCGTAGCTGACATCCGCAAAAACGAAATGGCCGAGCGCTCCGACATCCATATCAGTCCAAAACAAGGAACAGACCAAGTTTGGTTGATGGCGGTTACAAAATATATGATCGATCAAGGCTGGCATGATCAAGAATTCATCAATGAAAATGTTAACTTCTTCGACGACTATAAAGAGGTACTTGAAAAATACACCCTGGAATATGCAGAAACACACACAGGCATTTCAAGAGAAACATTGATCCAAATAGCTGAGACCATTCGCGATGCAGACGGGACATGCATTCTCTGGGGTATGGGCGTTACACAAAACACAGGTGCTTCCGATACTTCAGCGGCAATTTCCAACTTACTATTGGCTACGGGTAACTACCGTCGTCAAGGAGCGGGAGCTTATCCGCTTCGCGGCCATAACAATGTACAGGGCGCTTGCGATATGGGAACCCTGCCAACATGGCTTCCAGGATATCAGCATGTTACCGATGACGTGGCACGTGCTAAATTCGAAAAAGCTTATGGAGTGAAAATCGATGGCAAACCAGGCTTGAACAATATTGAAATGCTTAAAGCGATAGAAAAAGGCGACATGAAGGCCATGTATCTTGTCGGAGAAGATATGGCACTTGTTGATGCGGATGCAAACCATGTTGATAAAGTATTATCCGGATTGGATTTCTTTGTTGTCCAGGATATTTTCCTTTCAAGGACAGCCCAATATGCGGACGTGGTATTGCCCGGAGCTCCATCTCTTGAAAAAGACGGGACGTTCACCAATACGGAGCGTCGTGTACAGCGTTTATATAAAGCCCTTCCCACTATGGGAGATTCTAAAGCGGACTGGGAAATCACTCAAGAGATCGCCAACCGCTTAGGTGCAAAATGGAACTACACTCACCCTAGTGAAATCTATGATGAAATGGCAAGCCTGTCACCGATATTCAGCCAAGCGAATTACGAGGTGCTGGAAGGATGGAACAGCTTCCTCTGGGGAAGCCATGATGGCTCAAACACGCCGCTTCTTTATGTGGATGGCTTCAACTTCCCTGATAAGAAAGCGCGCTTTGCACTGGCTGACTGGGTGGAACCTCATAAATTCCCGGAAGAATATGACCTTCATATCAATAATGGACGCATGCTGGAGCATTTCCATGAAGGCAATATGACGAACAAATCCAATGGAATCCAATCGAAAGTACCTGATATTTTCGTTGAGGTTTCACCAGAACTTGCCAAAGAACGTAAAGTCGGCGATGGCGGACTCGTTCGCTTAGTGTCTCCATTCGGGGCCGTTAAATTAAAAGCCCTGATCACAGACCGTGTGAAGAATAATGAGCTATTTTTACCGATGAACTCAGTCGATAAAGACTCAGCCATTAACTTCCTGACTGGTCCTATCTATGATCAACGCACAAGCACGCCTGCTTACAAGCAGACGATGGTCCGCATGGAAGTATTAAGCGCAAGCGGAGACATCCCATTACCGGGTACCAATCCAAGGAACAAAAAACGTCATCCTCAAAATGGTGTCGAGGTTGAACGTAAGTGGGCCCGTCCAGGGTATGTTCACTTAACGGATAAATAAACAAGGAGGGTGAAGATCATGGCAGCTCCTATTACGGAAATCCATAATCCCATTACTGAGGAAGAAATAAAGCTACAAAAACTCGAAGAACTGAAAACGCTGATCACCGATAATGAAGATGCATTAAACAATATGTTTAAAATCGTCAATGAACTGAATGACTCAGGAGTATTCGAAGCCGCGACCTCCATGCTTCAAGGAAAAGAACAAATTGCGAAAATCGCTCTTCAACAAATCACAAGGCAACCTGTCACAAACCTGATCAATACCCTTATGGGGGCAACAGGAGCCTTGATGCACGCCGATGCCGCACAATCCACGAAACTGCTACACAGTGCACTTGCAGGAATCGATGAAGGAAATAAATTCCTTCAGGCCGATAAGAAGATCGGAGTTTTGGATTTAATGAAAACATTGAATGATCCAGACATAAACCGGGCGATCGGCTTTGGCGTCCACTTCCTAAAGGGAATGGGTAAGGAATTAAAAGAATAGAATCGGAACAAAGACTCAAGAGAAGCTTCTTTTGAGTCTTTTTTTATCATGTATTACGATATTGAATAATGCAAAATTAAGGAATAGTTTAGAAACAATTAGTCTGATGAGGGCATGATCACCTAGAAATCACTCATCAAAATACAGGCTGTACACCCTCCCCTTATTCGCACCGCTGCTTGTCAGATTCATTGATTGCAAGATCCTCGTTGCACTGGATGAAGAGGAAATGTTTAAAAAGTCCCTCAACTGCTGATTCGTTATGGTAGAGCCTAATAGATAAAAATAATCTCGTAAAGCCTGGATATGTGCTTTTTTACTGGACAGTTGGCATTGATGACAAATCCATGTGCCATGCCTTCTAAATAACTGATTCCCCTTGCAATTCTACATATCGCTCCTTTAATTAGGTCCTTTTCGGTAAGGTTGTATTGTTCCAGAATGGAAAAGTCCGCATCGATGTGGTGTTTATTTATTACGCGAACTGCTTTTTTCAAATCTTTTTCACTAAAACTGGAGTCTGTTATGGAGTCTTCCATTTGACTAATTTTATAAGGAAGTGCATCGCGATGGATAACTTTAAAGTGGAGTTTATGGTTACCAGGAGCTGTACGGATGATTGTTTGGGGATTACTGATGACAATTAAAGAAAGGATGGGGAGTGAGGGAAAACCATTTTTCAGGAACCAATTGGTTAACTGTGACTCTTGGCGGCTGACTTGTATGATGGAATCTGGAAATGCCGTTTCTTTTCCTTCAATCGTTCGAATGAGCTGATTGAAATGCGGATCAAAATAGATTGCCACTAAAATGTTCTTCACTTCAATGATAAGCGCATATTTCTTGGAGATTAATAAGGTATCCAGTTGGAAAAATCGGGATTGATCCTGCAGCCTTAAATCGTGGAAGATGAAATAGCTTTTCGGTTCAAGAAAGCTTAATGGAAAATCAATGGAACATTCCCCTTTATAGCCCGCTTCCCTTTTTTTGAGATCGTTCATGATTAAAGGTATTTTAGGGTGATTCGGAGGAAGCCTGCACGCTAATGCACGTAGTTTATGTATTGCAAGAGGAACTTTCCGCTTTTTTACAATCAATTTCATCGCTCCAATCTTGGTTTCTCCCAAAGGATTCTACAGAAGCAAGGAATATTCCTTTATATGATAGCGAATGTACAATTTATCTGCGAAATCGGGGATATATCTTCGAAAATGGAGATATATCCCCGAAAACTCCTGATTTATCTGCGAATTATTCGATATATCGATTTTTCGACAAATACAACTTAAAAAAAAACAAATAAAAAACCACCAATATATGTATTGGTGGAGACGGTGGGAGTCGAACCCACGTCCAGACATAACGGCACTTAAGCTTCTACGAGTGTAGTCGATATATTCGCATTTCGCGAACTCATTAGCCTATCGACAGGCGGCAGAGCAGCTAGTCTGATTGGTCTCTTCCTTCATCCTCAGACGGTGGATTCCGGCGTATCCCACTTAGAGTGAGTCCCTTACCCTACCACGTGGGCCATGGAGGGAGGAACAGCTATCGACTGTTATTAAGCAGCGAAAGCTAGGTTGTTGTTTTGTTTGCCAGTTATAGGCGTTGACGTTTTAACGAGGCCGATCCCCTCGACTCGCAACTTAAGCTCGAACTATCCCTGTCGAATCCGTAACGTCCCCATGATAGAAATGGAGCGTACGAGAGAAGAATAGTCAGCAAGTTGGCTGATATTCAATTGTCATCGGTACAGGATTAATTATAACAGATTGGTTCAAAAAATCAATTGTAAGGTCTTGGCAGTTCTACATCTTCTGGCGATCCCGGAAAGCACGTTCAATATCACGCTTCGCTTCCTTCTTCTTCAGGTCGTCACGCTTGTCATATTGTTTCTTCCCTTTTCCAAGTCCGATTAAAACTTTGGCAAAGCCATTCTTCAAATACATTTTCAACGGCACGATGGTGTAACCTGTTTCCTTTGTTTCACCGATCAGTTTACTGATTTCTTTCTTATGCAAAAGTAGCTTCCGTGTCCGCAATGGGTCATGGTTAAACTGGTTTCCCTGCTCATAAGGACTTACATGCATATTATGAAGATAGATTTCACCATTTTCTATTTTAGCGAAGGCATCCTTCAAATTCACTCGGGCCGCACGGATTGCCTTGATTTCCGTCCCTTTCAAAACGATACCTGCTTCAAATGTTTGTTCTATAAAGAAATCATGATAAGCTTTTTTATTTTGTGCTAGTTGTTTACCTGAGCCTTTTGGCATCTAACTCTCCCCTTTTTACATCCAATCGCGGTGAGAGGATGAAATGATCATCCCCCCGCCTCAATCTTTATCTCTTTTTTGGTTTTCTCTTGCGCTTGGCAGCTGGCGCATTTTCAAAGAATTTTTTCTTATTTTTCGATTTTCTTCCAGAAGAAGTCGAATCTCCATTACGGTCGCCGCTTTTTCCTTCCTTACGTCCCCCATTGCCGCCTCGGCCGCGTTTACGTTCACCTGAATTGGCTTTGAATATTTTCTTCTCGCCAGATGGACGCGGACGGCTTACCTTCATGCCGATAATTTCAAAATCAATGGCGCGTTCCTCTTTATTGACGTTGGAAACACGTACGTCGATCTCATCGCCAATCCTGAATACATTACCGGTACGTTCCCCGATCATTGCAAGCTGACGCTCATCGAATCGGTAATAATCATCCGTCATGAAGCTGACATGGACAAGTCCTTCAATGGTGTTCGGCAACTCGACGAACATCCCGAAATTCGTAACCGAACCAATGATCCCGGTATATTCTTCGCCGATTTTATCCAGCATGTATTCCGCTTTCTTCAGATCATCCGTTTCCCGTTCAGCATCGACTGAGCGACGTTCACGTTTCGATGTATGATCGGCAATCTCAGGTAAATTGGCATTCCATTTCTCCTTCGTAGCTTCATCCAGTTTACCTTCCACCAAGTAGGTCCTGATCAACCTGTGCACGATCAAATCCGGGTAACGGCGAATCGGCGATGTGAAATGTGTATAAAACTCAGCAGATAAACCAAAGTGACCTAAGCTCTCCGGATCATATTTCGCCTGTTGCATGGAACGAAGCATGACGGTTGAAATGACCGTTTCTTCCGGTTTACCTGCAACTGCCTCAATGATTTCCTGTAACGCCTTAGGATGGACGTCATTGGCCGATCCCCGTACAATATATCCGAAATTCGTAATGAATTCGAAGAAACGCTGCAGTTTTTCCGGCTTTGGATCTTCATGAATACGGTAGATGAACGGAACGTCAAGACGGTGGAAATGCTCTGCAACGGTTTCATTTGCCGCAAGCATGAACTCTTCAATCAGCTTTTCCGCAACCGACCTTTCACGTAAAACCACATCAGTCGGGTGGCCCTCTTCATCAACGATAACTCTCGCTTCATTGAAATCAAAGTCGATCGCACCGCGGTTCATCCGGTTTTTACGAAGGATGGCCGCTAACTTCTCCATGTCCTGGAACATTGGCAGCAATGCTTCGTAGCGTTCGAGCTGTTCTTCATCTTTATCCACAAGGATTTTGTTCACATTGCCATATGTCATACGTTCCGTCGTCTTAATGACACTTTCAAAAATCTCATGATTGACGACTTTGCCATCTGGCGTGATTTCCATTTCACAAGAGAGTGTAAAACGATCGACTTGTGGGTTCAAGGAACAAATGCCATTCGATAAACGATGCGGGATCATCGGAATGACCCTGTCCACCAAATATACGCTCGTCCCTCTTTCCAAAGCTTCCTTATCGATTGGCGAACCTTCCTTCACATAATGGCTGACATCAGCAATATGAACACCCAGCTTGTAATTGCCATTTTCAAGTTTAGAAACAGTGACGGCGTCATCCAGGTCCTTTGCATCCGCTCCATCAATCGTGACCAAAACATCATTGCGCAAATCCCTGCGGCTGCCAATTTCACTTTCTTGAATGGTATCCGAAACGGCATTGGCTTGCTCCATTACGTCTTCCGGGAACTCCATCGGCAAACCATATTTATGGATCACGGAAAGAATATCCACGCCAGGGTCATTTTTATGCCCCAGAATCTCAATGACTTCGCCTTCAGCACTTATACGTCCTTCAGGATAAGAAGTAAGCTTGACGACAACTTTATGCCCCTCTACCGCTCCATGTGAAGCGTGCTGTGGGATGAAGATATCGCTTGCGATCTTTTTATCATCAGGGATGACGAAACCAAAACTTTTACTTTCGGAGTATGTACCGACCACTTGTTTAATTCCGCGTTCAAGTATTCTGATGACCGTGCCTTCTTGCCTTGAGCCCGATGTTTCCGAAGATACTCGTACCATGACGACATCTCCATGCATCGCTGTGCCCGTTTCATTTGGCGGAATGAAAATATCATCCATTCCTGGGTTATCGTCAGGTGTCACAAATGCGAATCCCTTTGCATGTCCCGTTAATTTACCGCGGAACAAATTCATTTTTTGCGGCAGGCCGTAACGATTGCTTCTTGTTCGGACCACCAATCCCTTTTCTTCCATTTTTACTAAAGCCTTAACGAAATTCTTGAAATCTGCCGAGTCTTCGATTTTCAAAGCCTCTTCCAGTTCTTGTACCGTTAGCGGCTTATACGCTTCATCCGTCATGTATGTCAGAAGCTTATTAATATGTTCTTGAATGTTATCTTCCATGAAAACCCTCCTATTCAGGGTATAATAAATTTGTTATTCGGACCAATCCAGACTTTCTAAAAATTCCAATACATCTTCATGCAACTGGTCTTTTTCTTTATCAAGGGTTATGACATGGCCGGATTCCTCATACCACTTGATTCGTTTGACCGGTGATTCAATGGAATCAATAATAATATCGGCACTTTTTGGATTGATAACATCATCATGCCGGCCCTGCACGACAAATGTCGGAGCGTAAATAAGGTCGACGTGCTCTCTTACATCCGTTATCAACTCCTGAAGGGCTTTCAATGTATTCATCGGTTTATCGGCAAGGAGGTCCATTTCAAGCTCTATTTGCTCTTGAGTTTTCCCTTCATACTTCTTAAATTCTCTGGCGTACTCCAATACTCCTTTAAACATCATTTCTTCACTTTTAATATGCATAGGCGCACACATTGATACGATACCCTTTATAGGTACAGTGTAACCTAATTTAAGAGAAAATACGCCTCCTAATGAGAGTCCGGCAACAGCAATTTCTTCATGACCTTTGCTTTTCAGAAAATCATAGGCCATCATGACATCTTTCCACCAATCTTCCGGACCCGTTTTCACCAGCTCCTCTGGCGGAACGCCATGCCCTTTATAGTGCGGGGCATGGCAGGTGTATCCCTGTTTCTCCAAGTAACGGCCCAGCATCCGCACATCCGCCGAATTCCCCGTAAATCCATGTAAAAGTAAGACAGCCCTTTTTCCGCCTTCAAAAGTAAAGGGCTGCTGCAGCTTGATTTTCATGATTTTAAACTCCTTTATCGGTAAATAGAATTAAAAAAATCCCTATCCTATAATTAAGTACTAAAATCACTATATCTATTCATGCGACTATTGTGCAAAGAAAAAAGCCTAGCTATTTAGCTAGACTCATTTTTGATCCATTACACATCAAAGAATGCAACAAGTAAAGTTAAAGCAAAGAATAAAATAGCCAATACTACCGTTGCCCGATGTAAAACTAGGTCCAAACCGCGTGCCTTTTGCTTTCCGAATAGCTGCTCGGCACCGCCGGCAATCGCACCCGATAAACCTGCACTCTTACCTGATTGAAGCAATACCGTCACAATGAGGGCTATACTGACAATCACTAAAAGCGTTATGAGAAATGCATGCATGCAATTACACCTCCTGAAGAACCAATAAACAATTACTTTAACTTTACCACACCCAATAAATATCCACAATCTTTGTTATACTATGATGGTAAGAATTCCTAAAAACCCATGGTCATTTATTTCTTTTTGAAACAAAGTTTGAGATAATTTGCATAAATAGAGAAAGAGGTGTCAACATGTTTAAGTCCATACTTCGGATTCTTGATCTCCTGACCATCCTATTCTCGGCGGTTGCCGGCTATTCTTTATGGACAGGCGGAAGCAATCTTATCAGTGTCCTATTAATCATCCTATCACCGCTTTTATTGCTGCTGGCAAAGTATCACGGAAATCGATACTTATTATTTGCTGCATATATCACGACAACCGTTTATTTTACTGCTATTATTTATAATGGACTTTCCAATAGCGGTACCGACTTTTTCCAATCCAGCTTCCATGTCCTCCTGATCGGGGCAGCAGCAGCCTTGCTGAGCGTCATAGCTGCGGTCATTGGGTTTGGGACCAATACGCTTACGATTCTTTGGTTATCGTTTCACGCCCTTGTCACATTCGAGACAATCAGGAGATCATCTGGTTTCCTTTCGAACTTTTGGTCTGATCCCGTCGTGCAAACCGCAGTTCGTAATGATTATCCATTATTATTGATGGTCGTCTGGATTGGTTTATTTCTTGATAAATATCAAAGTGAATTAACAAGGGATTACTTATCACGATAATTTTTCAAAACTAATTTTATTGGAAATCTTATATTAAAAGCAAGGGGCCTTTCAAATGTTAAAACCTATATTTGCAGCAACTGCTCTATCATCTTTCATTCTGATGGCTGGCTGTTCATTCGACCTGACCGGCAATGATGAAAAAGAGCAAAAAGAAGAACAACCGAGCTCCCCGGATACGCATGCGGATAAGGAGATAGAAACTGACAAGAATAATGATGAAAAAGAATCGGCCCAACGCCAGGTGGAAGTTGATGAAACGGCTAAACCCGGACAGGCTGGCCTTCAGACGTTAGCACATCCGGAAGGCATTCCTGTACTTGTCAATAAACAATACAGCCTGCCTGAAGATTACAAACCCGCTGACCTTATCTACCCAAAAGTGGATTTCATCTTTCAAGATAAAATTGAAAAAAGAATGATGCGCGAGGAAGCGGGGAAGGCACTTGAAGTAATGTTCCAGGCTGCCGAAAAAGAAAACATGCACTTTGCCGGCGTTTCCGCTTATCGCTCTCACCAAAGACAGATCGCGGTCTTTAATAACTATGTGGCTAAAGATGGGGAAGAAAAAGCTAAAACTTACAGTGCAATGCCTGGGACAAGCGAGCATGAAACGGGACTCGCGATTGATGTCACGACCCAAGATGGTGCATGTGCCGCCCAAGACTGCTTTGGTGATACGAATGAAGCCGCCTGGCTTGCTGAACATGCACATGAATATGGATTTATCATCCGCTACCCTGAAGGCAAGGAAAACATCACAGGGTATAAATACGAACCATGGCACATACGTTATGTTGGTGTCGCTACCGCAACCGAAATCTTTGAAGCGAAGATTACATTAGAAGAATACTATAATGCCGTACCAGTGAAAGCTGTATCGAATGAGTAAAAAAAAGGTGCCCGGATGCGGCACCTTTTTTTATGGAACGGTATTAATCAAACGTTTGATTAAACCCCTTTATCAGCCTTGAACCAAGCTGGAATCAGTGACTGGACGGCTAACTTTATAAGCAAAAAAACTCCCATCCAATGTGTATTCTCATATTGAATGGGAGGTGAAAAGAAATTACTGTGCAGAATCCATCTTCTCGTCAGAAGCGGAATCCCAAAATAATTACTTCTTCAAGTTATAGAAAGATTTCAAGCCGCCATATACAGCCAAGTCACCAAGCTGGTCTTCGATGCGAAGAAGTTGGTTGTATTTAGCGATACGGTCTGTACGGGACATTGAAATCCAATAAAAACATGATTATATCAACGTTCATTAATTTTTTCTTCCTATTATATGTGTAGTTGTATTACTTAACTCGGACAAAGCTATCTTAATCAACTCAAGCTATGTACAACTTATATCAAATTATATCATAACTTTTATATTACATTAACCAACAAGAGGTATAGTGGCATTTGAATTAACAAATAACTTATATATAAAAGCGGAAAAATCAGACCTCGTTAACCAAGCATTACGAAAAGTGTTCAAAGACAAAGGTCTTCTATAAATAAATACAAGGGGAACTAGGCTATTAACCTAATTCTCCTTGTATCGTTTCGAAAATCCTTCAGTAATGCCAAGGGCTTTCATTCGTTTTAGTATTAAGCTATCCGATTCGGGTCTGTTATCGATAACAAACAGGAAAAACAATTGGTTTTCGAACGATTTTCACACCGTTGCCATTCATCTCGATTGGTTTCGTCTCGATCTAATTACACCGTGATGTGAAAATGTTGGTGGTTAATTTCCTCTCCTCATATCCTCCATGTCCTCCTCATATCTCATTATCAGAACATCCAGTAGATTCATCTCTTCTCGTTCCACCTCATTAAATCTAACCGTAGTGTTAGTTAATTTTTCTTCAAGCAATTTTGTTTCCAAGTTAAATGCTCCCGATAAACCTCCTATGTTTTTTTTAATTGGAGACTTACTATTATCATGATTTTTCACCAGAAGTCTGAATTCCAATTGATCTTGAAACCCCCAGTCCTTCTTAAACGGTCCAATAAAACCTTCAGTATTTTCAAGATCAATATATGAAATGTACTTTTGATCTTCAACATCAAAATGATCATTAATTCTTTTCACAAATTGACCTGTATCAATAATAACCGTGCAATATTCCCCGAATTTTTCCAAGTCTTCAGGAATAAGTCTAGTAATCTTCCCTGCTTTATAAGCATATAGCCTTTCAATAGTAATCCCCGCTAAACAATAAACATACTTTTCTAGCGTTTCATTAATTGTGATATCAACAGATTTAGCTGATCCTTCAATTTTATGATCATCAACAATCATCGTAACACCTGTTGGTTTAAACCTCATATGCAAGCCATCATATCGATCTGCACGTTTGATTTTTTTCTCTAATTCATCTTTTTCCAATTCAACATAATGTCCTAGCCTATTCATATAAATAGTTCCATCATTTAATAGAGATTCTATATTCTCCTGCGTACCAAATTTCAATAACAAAGGTATGAAAAATTCCCCCATAGTCCATCCTCCAATTTCTGCATATCCATATTTTAACACATAGTCCTCATCGTAAAATCTCATAATGTGGATTTGACCCAGCCTGCTTCCATTTCCTCAAAAAGCACCTTGAAATTGTGTTAATCACGCCCCCCACATACCTTTTACAGCTTCCGAATAGATTGTGAGTATTGGAAGGATTCCAAATCGTTTCAGAACTGCTTAAATGGCTTTGTAGGCGATTTTTGAACGATTTTAGATCATATAAAAAAGATAACGCATATCACCATCTAACTATCTAGTTCAACTGACCTGCCCATTACGTTTAGTACTATCCTTCACAATCATTACATCTTTTAACAAACAAAAGGGGTTTATCCCTTTTGTTTGTAAGGACTTGACATCATCAATATGAACGCACATATAAACAAAAAGAAAGAGACACCCTCAGGATGTCCCTTATTTACTCTCTTGTTGCCTGCTCTTTGATTAACTTGTCCAGTGTTGGTCTGGATACACCTAGTTCCTTTGCTAGCTGAGACTTTGATACTTCTCTATTCATATATCTTTGGTATTGCTTGTCGAAGTCTGAAATCGATACTTTTTTTCGTCCTTTGTACTTTCCTTCTGCTTTAGCTATAGCAATGCCTTCACGTTGTCTTTCAAGCATATTTTCACGTTCAAAATCATTAATTGCACTAATCATCTTTAACATCAATCTACCAGTTGCGGTCGAGGTATCAATATTCTCTTTAATGGATACTAATTGAACTCCTTTTGATTCTATTAGTTCGACTAGTTCTAACAAGTCTTTTGTAGATCGTGCTAATCTTGAGAAGTCTGCAACGTAGATTGTATCTCCTTCTCTTGCAAAATCTAACATCTCTTGTAGCTTAGGTCTATCTTTATTCTTAGCGGAAACCTTTTCTTGATACACCTTATCTATGTTGTACTGCTTCATTGCTTGTACTTGTCTTGCTTCGTTCTGTTCAACTGTTGATACTCTTATATATGCTATGTTCATGTTTCTACGTTCCTTCCGTATGTATCGATGAATCCAGAATAGCACATTGTAAAAATAGACTCAATAACTTTGTTTACAAACTGTAAATTAATTAGAACAAAGATTCTAGATTTACTACTTTGTAATGCTTATCGTTTATAAACTTAAGGCACGCTCTAGATTTACAAACAGGTTATCGAAAACAATAGGATAATAGCGAAGATTTTCACATATTAGGTTACACCTTTGTTATCGATAATCATTGTCGAACAACATTAGGGTTTTACTATATGTTTTATCACTTTACAGCGCTAAAATACATCTAAAAGTTGTTTCGTGTCGAACATTTACCGAGTTCTTGTTTGTGGATGAGCGTGGTTTCTCTATCACCTATTATCAACCAACTATAATAGCAGGCTTACATACGGACCTCATATTCACCCCTAACTCCTATGGTGCTGAAAAAGAAATCACTTAATACGCCATACAAGCATTAATGAGCGTTTATGGGCATTTTGGGGACATATACAACACGGTAGCGGCAGCTTGTTGTTAATGTAAGCTATATTGATTGTGAAATAATGTACTTAAACTATCGGGGCAGGTTAGCTCAAGAAGGATAATAGTAGCGATAAATTGAATGCTTTATACAAACTTAATCGTATACAATTGGTGTAAGTATCTATTTATATAATAACCATACTTTTTTTCCAACTTACTTTTGATTTCCTTAGTTTGATAATATTAGGATGTTGGTTCTATCAAAAAGCAAATAATAAACTGATTTACATAGCAACCATTGTCACTACATCTTTAATAGGTTATTTTCTGGTTTACCGTCCTTTTCTCTAAGCAATTTTAATGAAAATATATCATAAAAATAGCAACTGAATAATTCAGTTGCTATTTCAAATGTCAATTTAATGATGAAATCGTTGTTAAAAATGGTGAGAATACACCTGTGAATTGAAGTTTCCTCCCATCAACCGAACCCGTTAGGGAAATCCTACATGCATTTATTTTGAAAATATCAAACCTATTAAGAAAATAAGGACTTGTTAAGTGATAATCAAGTTATTCCGTTAAAGGGAGCAATCCTTGTATAAGGCATTGTGTCTTTTTTAGTTATCATAGTGAGCTTAATAAGAAATTTAATTGTTTTGTGATGCTTAATTGACCAAAAAGCGAAGTAAGAAGGTGCATTGTAGTATTCAAATCTTTGGGTACATTAGCATTTGCAGAAAACACATTATCTCATCGTCTTTTTCATTTCTTTTATTTCATTTGATAAGAAATCAATTTGTTTTTGTAGATTATTAATAGCGTTAATGTTATTGTCTCTTTGCACTTCAGAAAATGAAAGCTCTGCTGCAATCTTTGTTATTTCATCACTAATAGTAGTAATTGCACCTGCAACTGCAGCCAGTTCCACTGTGTAATTTCCTTTTTTCGGGGTTTTATTTTGGCTTATATTGTTATTATTCGCCATCAACTTATCCCTCCAATTTAAAAGATCTGTACTAATTGCATCAGGTGTATTTTAAAAAACATATTGTGGAAGACATCAAAATAGGAATAGAATGATGCGAAAGGCTATTAAAACAACATATTACATTGAATAAAAGTATACTAGTAAATAATTTTTTTGATTTGTTTTAACTCATTAATTAAATCGTCTACCTGCTTTTGCGTCTTTTCTGTCTGTTTAGATTGATCATTCTGACTTTGAGAACTTCCATTGTTTGATTTTTCCAATAGCTCTAGGGCTATACCTGCAGCGATTGCTTGTAAGCCATCCCCTAATGTAGAGATGGATGCTCCAATAAATGCAAGTTTAGCAGCGTAAATTTCTCGTGAATCAGGGGATTGATTTATATTATTTTTATTGTTACCCATAATCACTTCCTCCTTATTTCGATGAAAAGCAAAAATGTCTTCATTTAATCATATGCGTTAAACACAGAAAAGAGAATTATAATGACAATGGTTTAAGATTAATACTTTCAGGGAAAGAGTATTTAGCAAGTGACAATGCTTAGATGCTCTTTGTATTCGAAGAGATCGAATGGGCAGAAGGCACACTGTTGGAAGATGTAGAGTTACATGATAAAACATAATATTTATATTAGTGAAGTTACTACACATTTCAAACGGTTGAACCGTACGAAGCACTTACAAGTTGACTTAAAAGGTAAAGTCATCTGAAAAAGCATATTAACCGATGCTACAGTTAAATGGTCAATACAAAGGAATTATTGCCCCTAGATAAAATGGAACTTCTCCTTATTTACTTGTTTTTAAGTTTTTCAAATTCGGTTGTTAAATAGTCGATCTGTTTTTGCACTTTTATATATTCTTCTTTATCCATTCGTTCCTGTTGTTCTTCTTCGAATGCAAGTATTGCTGCAATAGTGCCTAAAGCATCGCCAAATGTAGTGATCGCAGTGGCAATTATAGCAAGCTTAGCGGCTTGACTTTCTGTGTTCATGTTTTGGCTATTTTGATCAAAGTTTTTATTTTCATACAAATCCTGCGCCTTCAGTACTTAATACCATCTTCAATTTATTTTTATTTTATGCTCCATGTACTTTTGGGTGAAGGCATGTTTATATGTTCTAATACGCAGTTCGAAAAAAATATTCATTAGCTTATTCCAGAATCGCTTTTCTTAATGAACTACCATGAAAATAAGTTTCTTTAAAAAATGAAAAATGACAATACTTAAGAAGACCCTGCTCAATCGTTTTAAAAAAAGAGGAGAGCGTTAATTAATTAGTCTATGGATTAGGGTTGACTGGATTAAGGTCAGTATCAGTAATGACACTTCCTAACCATTTTCATTCTTTGTGGTGAATCGCCGATTTTTGCGATTCATGGATGGCTAACGGGTGCGTTAGTTCATTAAGAATCACGCCAATTTGGTCGCCTGTAGCTGATTTCAAATTTGAAGAAACCGACCAATAAAGGTCGGCTTTTTTTATACTTATTTTTAGCAGAAGCCGCCATATCCGCCATCACTGACCACCAAAGACTAACGGGGCAGTTGCTTCAATATGAAAACCAATATGCTTCAGGTTATAAATGGGATAATATGTTAATATGTTGAATAGACTATACGTTTTTTAGAAAGGGTCACACATAGGAGAGTGAGAGGGCGTTGAAGATACAAGAAGCAGTTGAATTGTTTAGAGAGAACACCGATGAAAAGAACAGGACATGGGGACAAGATAGACCTAAAATCAACCGATTTATAGACTTAGTTGGAGGGAATACAGATGCACAGGAAGCCATAAGTGAAAGTAATCTTGTAGGTTTTTTTGATACACTTGATAGAAATCTAAGTGGATATTATTTTACTTTGAAAAAATTCTATACATTTGTACAGGGAAAAGTCTTAAATTTGCCGATAAGCGAAAGAAAGGTGTTTCCGCTCGAAGTTCCAAAGGATATGAACTTAGAAGGAAACAGTAGGAAACCAAAAGCCAACTACCTTCTAAATGGATTTGACTTCTATCAACTGTTTAATGAGGATTTCTACGTCCATCTACATAACGAAACTGCTAGCCGAACCATTATGGCATGCATGGCAGTGGGGTTGGGAGCGGGCTACAATACAGCGGACATTATAGACATGACCCTTGGGGACATTCAAGTAGATGGTGATACTATTCGAGTGAAGAATGTTTATGAGACCTAGAGCGTTCCGTGGATAGTGTTGACAGGGGAACTGGCGAAATTCATTAAGGTATACTACGACTTACCAATGAAGCTTGCTACTTCATCTGAAGCTACCACTCAACTATTCTTTGAAAAGTATTGGAATGGAAGAGATTTAGAAGTTGACCCTGACATAGCGGGTGTAAACTCGAAAGGCTTTGTAGATAAGCCATCCAACATCATTGCCCTTATGACTTATATGCTAAGGTACATCTCTTTTAAAGTGGATATCGATCCACACTTATATCCCACTCACTTGTATATCAATACCATACTTCATCAACTGCTACAAACGGATGGTAAGGCATTAGAATCAATCATTCGTACCTTTGGGTGGAGCGGACATTTGTGCGAGAGTCCTTCTACCAGTACATTAAGTATCATGAACAAAAAGAGTAAGTAAACCCATTAACTTCCGCTACCATCGTGGAATGAAGTGTCTCCACTGAGACACTTCATTCCTGCAGGTCGGAACAGATTGTCTGGGCTAAGACACTTCGTGGTACTGTAATAAGAGAGACTAATTATAATAAGAGAGAGATAATGCCCCCCACGCAGGCGCAGGGGAGGCAAGGGATCGTTCTGTATCACCATCACACAAACAAATCAATTTCACATCAGGCTTACATATTGACTCATATTCAATCCTAACTCCCATGTTACTAAGAGATTTAAAACGACATCACGAGCCATTCTGAGAGTCTGTGTGCATGTGTGTATGGATTTCTCAATACTTCAAATCACTTCGTATCTAGCACAAAAAAGAACTTGGATAACTTCCAAGTTCTTTATCATTGTTATTAACCTCAACCACCCGATCGTGGATTTAACATTTTGTTTTATGTCTTTAATGTAGTAATAAAAGGGATTCACCAATCTGAAAAACCCCTTAACAATTTTTTTGTTTTTCTTGTAACTAGATACTTTTACTCTAATTCTACATATTTTTGCTTTGCTGAAGAAGTTTGGATTCTCCTGTACGCTCCCATTCTTCTACTGTTTCATATGCTTTTTCGGGAGAATATCCTTTCCCCACAAGAACTCCCATTAGAATAAATTCTTGAAGAATGTGTGTAGCATTTATTCCTCTTTTAACATCCTCTAAACCTTCTTTTACCAAAAATTCTGTGTACTGTATCCATTCATCTGGAGTCTTGCCAGAAATAACTGTATTTCTATTGCCATGACCGTAAACTTCTTCCGAAGCCACTGCATCTGCTTTTGTTACATGAACAGTACCAAACGGATGGTTAGGCGGAGCATAAATTGAGTAAAGTTTTAACGGGATATTACCTGTATTGGTTACATTGTGCCACGTTCCTGCAGGTATCATGATGGCAGAATCATCATAAACATTACTTACAAAGTTTAAGTTATCTTTTCTCTTGCCCATTTGAACAAACCCTTGACCTTGTTCAATACGTAAAAATTGGTCAACGTTAGGGTGAATTTCTAAACCGATATCTTCACCAACTTTTAGACTCATCAATGTAACTTGCAAATGATTTCCTGTCCATAAAGCTGTTCGATAGGTATTGTTTTGTTTCGTAGCCTCATTGATATTAACTACATATGGTTTCGGTCCATAATCTTTTACCTCAATGTTATTTCTTCTATTTAATGATTGTACAAAATCCAAATGGTTAGCATCATTAGTATTCCAATAATAGGGCTGTCTTACATAGTTATTCATTGGTACATTAACATAATAAGGATTTTGATATTGGTATGGATACATACAAGGAGCATAGTACATTTTTTTAACCCCTTCACAGATTTATTAAATTATCCTATGCACTAGATGGCAATGACACAGAAGAAAACCCCTTGTCTAACCAGCAGCAGGTGTACCTGCAACTGCACCGTTTTTCCTTTGCCCTAATTCTTGGTCCAACAATAAAAGGGCAGACGGATTATTACCAGCCAAGTTCAGACCATTAACGATGGTTAGACTCTCTAAGTTAGTGTATGGAAAATGAAACTGAAAGTAACTTGTATCATAACAAATATTAATTATTAGAAGTTCAGAAAGCAAAAGAAGCATATTGTTATGGCTTGTTTTCTGTGTCAGAAAGCAATAAAAGACGAGTTTTATTAACATGTGTATCTTTTGATGATTACGACCTCATGTTCAATCATCCGCTCCAATATACAAAAAGGGACCAGCCTCAATTAAAAGACCCGCCTGTGATTCTTATTTAATCCGTATTCATTTCAGCAATCCATCTAATAGCTTGGAACTTTGCAATTGGATTAGTTCTCTTTGATTCCCTAGAAATCTCAAATTCAACTCCATCGATTTCAATTTTATTTGGTGCGACGGCTTCTTCTACTTTTGGTTTTGATATCAGACAGCTGGTGCATTTAAAATACTTTAATAGCAACTCCCACATTGGAGCATATTGCTTCATAATCTTTATACATTTAATCCTATCCGAATCAGACTTATTAGCGGTATTCTTTTCTCGTCCTTTAGCAAGTTCTAATGAATGCTTGCTTTGTAAATCCTTGTAAACCTGAGTCATGATAAAGGCACTTTCCTCAGTTAACCTGTAAGTGAAGTCCAGTTCTCCTTTCTCTTGCAATCTATTGAGGTAGTCCAACACCCCTAAATCACTTTCTTGTATTACACAAAAGTGAGCATCATAGTAAAATAACAAGTTCAGCTGTTTCCTTAATTGCTCACCAAATTCCTTATTGAAAGCCTTAACCTCTTTCATATTGTTCTTGAATAAGTCTCTTCCTTTAAGTCCATGAGCATTGAGGAGAATACGTCTTATTTCAGCTATTGCCTTAATCTCTTGCCTTGTTAGGCTTCTGTGTCTGTTTTTTGTTGTACAGCCCCATATTTCCTTCTGATGAATAATTACTTTTGCTTTAGCCAACTTGTTGAAGACAGAAACAAGACTGGATTTAATATGTTTAAGGAAAATTTGTAAGAACTCATTTAACATATCAATATCCAAATCGTTCTTATTGTAATCTTTGTTCACCTCACTGAACTGCTCTTGTAGTTTTTCCAGATAAATACCTTTATCACCATATAATGCACCTGTTAGCCTTCTATCAATGATACCTAGTTCTGTAATCCATTTAGTCGCACTCATAGGTCTTACTTTATTATCATTCTGAATCAGATAGTTTACCACAAGTGAGTTCAATTCAAACTCGCCAATCAATTGCCCTTGACCATTGTTAGAACGCTTATCAACTCGGTCAGCTTTTTTAGAGCGTTTCCCACTGCATGTGATGATACGCTTTGCCCCTCTACCTTCAACCGTGTATGATTCCCACTCTTGCTCAACTGATTTGAGGAGGATACTAAATTCCTTCCCAGTAAGATTACCTTTATTCTTGAATGATTGCTTCTGAGCTTTGCTTCCATACTTCTTAACCAATTCCGCTAATGTAAATACTTGTTTCAATTAAATACCCTTTTCTCATGACTAAGATTTGCTATTGTTTGCAGCCATGTGAATCAACTCCCTTATAGTTTTTTTTGCTTAGAAAAATGAACGCCTTAATGTTCAAATATCCCTTAATTTTATTGATGATTCATGCTATAAATTTCTGTACCGAATCGACCTCTTAATATAAAGTACTTAGTACCCCGATTCGGTACAGTTTTTTTGCCCTTGATTCATTCGGTTTTTATTGATGATTCGAGATATCGATGCTTCAAAAAATGAGCATCAAAACTCAGCACTCACTTTTTAGGTCAGGTTCAAGGGCATTGGGCTTGACCGCCCCGTCACTCGCTACGCTACGTTCCTCCTAGCCTAGTTGCACCCTCGGAAAAACACCGAGGGCGACAACTTATACACTCCTCTTTTTTGCTTACGCTATTTTCTTTTTCTTGGGATTGAGCGTCTTCTTCTTTTGAGATTGCTTGCAGTGTTTAGTCAAGTTCTTAAAATCGGCAAGGGCTTTATCAATGCGTTCATATGAGACTTGTTTCCACCAACTATCGAATAGATGATTTCTCATATCACTGAACGTCCATTCTCGATCTGAATCGTCAACAATTTTTCCTATCACCCTTTGGATTGCATGGATTTCTTCTCTAGGATTTTCTCTTTCATTGAATTCGGGGATGTACCTCTGAATTATAATTGTTTCCTTTTTCTTCAGCAGATCTTTATCCATAGGAACGAATATCACTTCTATAGAAGAAGGATTTGATTCAATCAGTTTCAAAAGATTAGCATTGATGTGCTGTTTGCTATCCTTTTTTAAATAACCACAATTAAATCTTTTCCACAAATTCTCACTTTGTCCTACATATTTCAGCTTATTATTAACATGAAAGAAGTATAATCCGCTTTCCTGAACTAAATTCTGTTGATACTTCCCTAACTCATTAAATTTGACTCTGAACGATTTACTCGAATCAATTTCGATTTTAAACAATGATACTTGAAGCTAGTGTAAGCCCTCACTCTCGACAATATATCATTGCCCGACACTACGATTTTCAGCAACTTCATCACCCCGCTTTCTTTTATTGGATTGGATTTGTTTTGGATTGCTTATTTTGGTCTAGATACTGTTCAAACTTAGCACGATACTTTCATGTCAGTTCATATCTATAATTCAATTATACAAAACCCCAAATTGCCCATTTTCGCAAGAACCGTCAGAAAAAATCAGGGGAATCTCGTAAAAGTGTCCACCAAGAACTTTTTTTAGGTAATTTATGGATAAGGGTTGAGTCACAGTAAAAATGGTATTTAAGGAAAACAATAGTGTGGTATATGTGCTTCGAGATTAATGTTATAAATACTTGGAAAGTAGGTGTTTTGGTTGGTTGTAGAGTAGCAAATATTCGCTTCGTATCGGAGATTATAAAACGTTTTTTTGTGGATTAACCTGCTGCCCACCATTGTAGATGATGATTAACAAAGTCTCTTCCCCTCTTCAGGATAAAATAAAGAGAGCAACCATGCGGTTGCCCTCGGGGAATACATATACCCTTTTTGCCAAAGGATACAGGCAATGGAGTTTCAACAAACATACGATTACAAATTCATCAAAGGACTAGATTTTGATGCTAGTTCTAGAATATTCTCTGTTTCCAGCCCTTGCAAATACCTCTTAGTTACTTGAATATTTTCGTGTCCCGCAATCCTTGAACAACTATATAAGTCTAATCCATTCCTCAAGTTAGATTGAATAGAGTAGTGTCGTAACGTGTGCGGACTACATCTAATATCTTCTCTTACATTTGCTTTGACACCTGCATTTCTAACAACATTCTGAATTTGCACACCTGTCAAAGGTCTTCCGCTCCTTGATAAGAAGTAATTTCCATGATCTAATTTCTTATTTTTAAAATAGCCTTCTTTTATCCGCTCATATCTAATCATGTACTTCTTCAACATCAAGCTAATCGGAACATAACGCCATTTTGAACCTTTACCAAACACTCTAATATTTGTTTCATTAATCCAACCAGACTGTATATTGATTAACTCAGTCATTCTTATACCTGTATCAACGAACATGGCAATAATGACTTTGTTGCGTGCGTTTAAGTAACTCTTAAAGTCATATACCCCAATCATCTTAGCTACTTCCTTGTCTGTAAATGTTTTGATAACGACCTTATCCTCTTTTAACAACTTTATCTTTGCTAATACATTGAGACTGACGTATTCCTCATTAACTAAATAACTATAAAAAGCCCTCAAAGACTTAATTATTGTATTAATGTAGTTGGACTTGTTCCCTATTTCACTTTGATACTGAATAAACTTCTTAATGTGCAAGGAGGAAACATCCTCAACATCTGAAATATCATGATGGGTTTCCAAGAAATTAATCAATTGACCGACATTGTAATTGTACGTTTCAATCGTCCTCTTAGAGTAGTTCTTAATCTGCAAGTCAAATGTAAACTCCTTCAGCAAATCTTTAATAAACATAAAAAAACCTCCTATTTAATGCGGATTTCCACATATAAATAGGAGGTTAAAAGCAATAAACTGTACGACAAAGTTCATGTTTTTGTATGACTTAATTCAAGCCCCTTGAATTTGCCTTGTACGACAAAGTTCAACCGCTTATAACATGAAAATAATTACTTCTTCAAGTTATAGAAAGATTTCAAGCCGCCATATACAGCCAAGTCACCAAGCTGATCTTCGATGCGAAGAAGTTGGTTGTATTTAGCGATACGGTCTGTACGGGACATTGAACCAGTTTTGATTTGTCCTGCGTTTGTTGCAACGGCAATATCAGCGATCGTTGCATCTTCCGTTTCACCGGAACGGTGGGAAACGACTGCAGTGTAGCCTGCGCGTTTAGCCATTTCGATTGCATCAAACGTTTCTGTCAGTGTACCAATTTGGTTCACTTTGATCAGGATGGAGTTACCGATGCCTTTTTCGATGCCTTCAGCCAATTTTTTCGTGTTCGTTACGAAAAGATCGTCACCAACAAGTTGAACTTTAGAACCGATGCGTTCCGTTAGAAGTTTGTGGCCTTCCCAGTCATTTTCATCCAGGCCGTCTTCGATGGAGAGAATAGGGAACTCATTCACTAGCTCTTCATAGAAAGCAACCATCTCTTCGGATGTAACACCATTGCGGCCTTCGCCTGCAAGATCATATTTGCCTGTTTCTTTGTTATAGAATTCAGATGAAGCTACGTCCATGCCAAGGTAGATATCTTCGCCTGCTTTGTAGCCAGCTTTTTCAATTGCCTCGATGATGACTTGCAGTGCTTCACGGTTTGAACCAAGGTTTGGCGCAAAGCCGCCTTCATCGCCGACTGCCGTATTCAAGCCTTTGGCAGAAAGGACAGATTTCAATGCATGGAATACTTCAGCACCCATACGAACTGCTTCTTTGAAGCTAGGAGCGCCTACAGGAAGGATCATGAATTCCTGGAAGTCAACATTGTTATCGGCATGTGATCCGCCGTTAATGATGTTCATCATTGGAGTTGGAAGTTGTTTCGCATTGAACCCTCCAAGGTAACGATACAAAGGTAAACCTGAAAATTCCGCAGCGGCATGGGCAGCAGCCATTGACACGCCAAGGATTGCATTAGCTCCCAGGTTTCCTTTGTTTTCAGTGCCATCCAATTCAATCATAGTGAGGTCAAGGCCTGCTTGGTTCGTTACATCCAAACCGATTACAGCTTCAGCAATGATATCATTTACATTATCGACTGCTTTTTGTACCCCTTTACCCAGGTAACGAGATTTATCTCCGTCACGAAGCTCAACCGCTTCGTGTTCCCCTGTTGAAGCACCTGATGGTACGATTGCACGTCCAAAGTATCCGGACTCTGTTTGGATTTCTACTTCTATTGTTGGATTACCACGGGAATCTAGCACTTCGCGTGCATATACATGTTCGATGTACGGCATTATAAATCTCTCCTTTTCCTCTTCACAATTTTATTTAGATAATAGGGATTTCCCTGTCATTTCAACAGGTTTTTCGACTCCAAGCAAATCAAGCATCGTTGGAGCTAAATCGCCTAAGATACCACCTGTTCTTAATGTTACCTGATTTTTAGTGATAATGACAGGCACGGGATTGGTAGTATGGGCTGTCATGGGGTTGCCTTCAAGCGTTACGACTTCATCAGCATTCCCATGGTCAGCGGTAATGATTGCTGTACCGCCTTTAGAGACGATTAAATCGACAATCCTGCCTAGGCATTCATCCACTGTTTCAATCGCTTTAATGGTAGGCTCAAGCATCCCTGAATGACCAACCATGTCCGGGTTGGCGAAATTCAAGAGAATGGCATCAAAGCGGTCAGCCTCAATCTGTTCCACCAATGCATCCGTCACTTCATAAGCACTCATTTCCGGCTGTAAATCATATGTTGCGACTTTCGGAGAATTAATTAAAATCCTCTCTTCACCAGGAAACTTCTCTTCACGTCCGCCGCTCATGAAAAACGTCACATGCGGATATTTTTCAGTTTCAGCGATACGAAGCTGGGTAAGCTGGTTTTGGGAAAGTACTTCCCCTAATGTATTATCAAGATTTGTCGGATTAAATGCAACATATCCGTCAACTGTTTCTGAAAAATGTGTCAAGCAGACAAAGTGGAGATGCTTCGGATGTCCAGGACCGCGGTCAAATGAGCGAAAATCCTCATTCGTGAACGTATTGGAAATCTGGATCGCCCGGTCTGGACGGAAGTTATAAAAGATTACGGCATCATCATCTTTAATCGTTGCCACCGGTTTACCGTCTTCCGCCGTTATGACTGAAGGTATCACGAACTCGTCAAAAATACCATGTTCGTAGGAATCCTCGACACATTCCATCGCCGAAGAGTAAGCAGGGCCATCACCATACACCATCGAACGGTAGGATTTCTCCACACGTTCCCAGCGCTTATCACGGTCCATCGAATAATATCTTCCGGATATGGTCGCAAACTGACCAACACCGATTTCCTTCATTTTCGCTTCCGCTTCCTTAATATAACCTTGCGCCGTTTTCGGTCCGACATCACGGCCATCTAAAAATGCATGTACATATACATTTTTAACTCCTTCTTTTGCTGCCAATTTCAGCAGGGCATACATATGTTCAATATGACTGTGCACGCCGCCATCTGAAAGAAGACCGAAAAGATGCAGGTCCGTGCCTTTTTCCTTGGTATGGCTCATGGCATCGACCAAAGTTGGATTTTGTGCAAACTCGCCTTCACGGATAGCCAGGTTCACACGGGTCAGACTTTGATAAACGATCCGCCCTGCCCCGATATTCAAATGCCCCACTTCCGAGTTCCCCATTTGACCGGCAGGCAAGCCGACCGCTTCCCCGCTTGCAGTTAAATGGGAATGCGGATACTGTTCCCAGTAACGGTCAAAGTTCGGTTTTTTCGCATGAAAAACAGCATTTCCCTTTTCTTCGTTACGGCAGCCAAAACCGTCTAAGATGATAAGTGCCACAGGCGACTTACTCATAGTGACCAGCCTCCAGCAATTGTAAAAATGAATCGGATTTCAGGCTTGCACCGCCAACCAATGCACCGTCTATATCAGGTTGTGCCATGTACTCTTTAATATTCTCAGGTTTTACACTGCCACCGTACTGTATGCGGATGGCTGCAGCTGCTTCATTTGAAAATTTGTCGGCAACAACTGAGCGGATATGTGCACAAACTTCATTTGCATCTTGAGCAGATGACGATTTTCCTGTTCCAATCGCCCAAATCGGCTCATAAGCAATAACGGCTTGTTTCAATTGATCCTCAGATAATCCTGCCAAGCCTTTTTCAATCTGGCTGCCTACGAAATCATTCGTTTCGCCAGCTTCCCTTTGCTCAAGTGTTTCACCGCAGCAAACGATCGGGGTCAACTGGCGGGCAAAAGCGGCATGAGCTTTTTTATTAACGGCTTCATCCGTTTCATTGAACATTTCCCGGCGCTCAGAATGACCAAGTATGACGTAGGATACACCAAGATCAGCCAATGCGATTGGGCTGATTTCTCCTGTGAAAGCACCGCTTTCTTCAAAGTGCATGTTCTGCGCCCCGATTTTCACATCGGTTCCTTTTGCTGCTTGAACCAGCTGATCCAAAAATAAAGCTGGAGCACATACAACCGTATCGATTACATCTTGCTTCGGAATCAAATTGCTCACTTCTTCTAAAAAGGCAGTCGCTTCAGATAGTGTTTTATTCATTTTCCAGTTTCCTGCAATAATCGGTTTACGCATTTGGTTTCTCATCCCTTCTAAAGTTGAAATATGTAACGGATTGATCTTATTTATCGTTCAAGGCCACAACGCCAGGCAACTCTTTGCCTTCCATGAACTCAAGAGATGCACCGCCGCCAGTTGAAATATGGGACATCTTTTCTGCCAAGCCAAACTTTTCTGCAGCTGCGGCTGAATCCCCTCCGCCTACAATGCTGTACGTATCTTTTGCTTCCGCCAATGCTCTAGCAACCGTTCTCGTTCCATTCGCAAATTTATCGAACTCGAATACACCCATTGGTCCATTCCAAATCACTAGCTTAGAACTTTTGATTACATCCGCAAATAAATCACTTGTTTTTGGACCGATATCAAGAGCCATTTTATCATTTGGAATAGCATCGATGTCGACATTCTCTGCCTCTGCATCAGGTGAAAATTCAGCCGATACGACTGCATCGATAGGTAAATGGAGCTTTACGCCTTTTTCTTTTGCACTTTCGATGAAAGATTTGGCCAATTCTATTTTGTCTTCTTCCAATAAAGAATTACCGATTTCATGACCTTGCGCTTTAATGAATGTATAACCCAGACCACCACCAATGATCAAGTGATCGACTTTTTCCAAAAGGTTTTCGATAACGCCTATCTTATCCTTTACTTTTGCTCCGCCAATTATAGCTGTAAAAGGACGTTCCGGGTTCGATAGGGCTTTTCCTAGTACAGAAAGCTCTTTTTCCATCAGCAATCCGGCAACAGCTGGGAGATGGTGTGCTATTCCTTCAGTTGAAGCATGTGCACGATGCGCAGCTCCAAATGCATCGTTAACATAAACATCAGCCAGTGCAGCAAATGACTTCGCCAATTCTTGATCGTTCTTCTCTTCTCCTGGATAGAAACGAACGTTTTCCAACAACAGGATCTCGCCATTTTGCATGTTATCAATCATTGATTGCACGGTCTCTCCGTAAGCTTCTTCTGCCTTTTGCACGTCTTTGCCACTAAGTTCGCTTAGTCTTTTTGCAACAGGTGCTAGACGCAATTCTTCAACGACTTGTCCTTTAGGACGGCCAAGGTGGCTGGCTAAGATGACTTTAGCTCCCTGATCTGTCAGATAAGAAATCGTCGGCAGTGCTGCTTTGATTCTAGTATCGTCCGAAATCTTTCCGTCCTGCATCGGCACATTGAAATCAACACGGCAAAATACGCGTTTCCCCTTTAATTCCATATCTTTAATCGACTTTTTATTCATAATCCAAGAACCTCCTTAGATATTGTTATCATATTTTTGATTCTTTTAGCCAAAAAGGGAGAGGGTAAATTTCCCAACTCCCCTTTTCTCTTTTTCATTATAGTCGGTTTCCAGGAAATTATCCAAAAACAAGAAATGTAAACGCTTGACTGATTAATGACTTACTAATAATATCATCTTCTGCCAAGTTTTTTTAGAGGTGTGATAAAAAAAACCTCACCTTGGTGAGGTTTTTTTATTATTCTAATTACAATCCTTTTTTAGCCAAATAATCGATCAAATCAACAACACGGCTAGAATATCCTGTTTCATTATCATACCAAGATAATACTTTAACCATGTTTCCTTCCATTACCATTGTGGAAAGGGCATCAATTGTAGATGACGATGGGTTACCGTTATAGTCAGTTGATACTAACGGAAGTTCGCTGTACTCAAGAATTCCTTTTAATTCGCCTTCAGAAGCCTTTTTGAATGCTGCGTTAACTTCTTCAACTGTTGTGTCTTTTTCAAGCTCTGCAACAAGGTCGACAACAGACACGTTTGGAGTAGGTACGCGCATTGCCATACCATTCAATTTCCCTTTAAGTTCAGGAAGGACAAGTGCAACAGCTTTTGCTGCCCCAGTTGTTGTAGGAATGATATTCTCGGCAGCTGCACGTGCACGGCGGTAATCTTTATGAGGCAAATCAAGGATTTGCTGATCATTTGTATAAGAGTGAACAGTAGTCATCATACCGCGTTTGATTCCGAATTGTTCATGAAGCACTTTAGCAAATGGAGCCAAGCAGTTCGTTGTACAAGAAGCATTAGAGATTACATGGTGGTTTGCTGCATCATATTTGTCTTCATTTACACCCATGACAATCGTGATATCTTCATCAGATGCAGGAGCAGAGATGATTACTTTTTTCGCGCCAGCTTCTAAATGCTTAGCTGCATCCGCACGTTTTGTGAAACGTCCTGTAGATTCTACAACTACTTCTACTCCTAATTCACCCCATGCTAATTGTGCAGGATCACGTTCAGCCAATACTTTTACTTTGTGACCATCAACAACAAGGTAATCCCCATCAACTGTTACTTTTTCATTAAGAGATCCATGAATTGTATCGTATTGAAGAAGGTGCGCTAACATATTAGCATCCGTTAAGTCGTTAATAGCAACAATCTCTACCCCAGGATTACTCAATGCTGCACGAAATACATTACGTCCAATACGTCCAAAACCATTAATACCAACTTTTACTGCCATGAAAAATTCCTCCTTTTAAGTTCGCAAATATATTAAGGGGTGTAATTCCCCTGAATTAACTCTTGTGCCGCCGCTTCATCCGTGATCAAAACGGTTGATGAAGGTGCGCCTTTCATGTAGGAACGGATAGCCTTTGCTTTAGTTTTGCCACCTGCCACAGTTATCACTCGCTTTTCAGGGCTAAGGTCATCTAACTGGATGCCGACTGTCAAAACTTTATGAACAACTTTGCCGTTTTCATCGTAATAATAACCGAATGCCTCTCCTACAGCATTTCCATCTAACAGCTTCTTTAACATTTCTGGCGAAGAATTTCTTCTCTCTGCCATCGCCATGGCATCACCGATTCCATGAATGATCATATCGGCAGATTTAATTTGGGAAATCACTTCTTTAATTGCAGGTTCCTTCTGAAACGAAGCATAAACCTCACCGCTTAATTGATCGGGTACATATAACACTCTGTATGAGGCCTGTGCCTTCTGTGCCATTTTTTCGACAATCGTATTGGCCTGATTCTGCACTGCTTCACCAATTCCCCCGCGGGCAGGGACAAATATCAATTTCTTCGACGCTTCATCAGGTGACAACGAATTAGCCACTTCGGCCATTGTCGATCCGCCAGTAACCGCAATGATATTCTTTGAGTTCCATTCCCGTTTCATACGGTTTGCACAAGCTTTACCCAATTCTTTTTTCACCCATGGGGTCTCATCACAATTTCCTGAGACAATAATGACCTCATCCACTTGTAACAAATCCTGCAATTGCCGTTCCATTATGTCTATACCCATTACTTCACGCATTATTCCTTCTAACTTATCCAGGATTTCAATCCCTTCATCAGTCAGCGTCATGCCAGAGCTGAATATGTTAACCAGGTTCTGACTTTTCAGAAAATCAACCTCGCCTCTAAGCGTCCGTTCTGTCAAATTAAGGCTCACGGACAGACTGCGCCTTCCAACCGGCTGCATCATTTTGATATAACGCAGGATATCATATCTTTTTTGCATAACCAGAAGGAAATCTGGTAATAATTTTCTTTGTACCTCGAGTAATGTACGCATATTTAAAACTCCTAAAAAGTTAAGTTGGGCATTTAATGTCCCGCGTAGTCATTTTCTGTCCCACTTAAAACAAAAAAATATTCCTGCTACATATTTTATTCTAGCAGGAACGGAATGTTTCTTCAAATGATTTGAAAAATTATTTTTCCAAAAGCCTATTTAGAGCTGATTTATCAACATTTCCGAATTGAACGATATCATCTTTCCATTCTACGACAGGAATCATCAGCCCGAATTTCTCTAGCAAATCATCATCGGTATGGATATCGATTTCCTTATAGCCTATGCCCGACTCCGCTTTCACTTCTTCAAGTACCTGCTTGGCTTTATCACATAACGGGCATTTATCCCTACTATATAAAACAAACGCATTTGATTCCAAACCACTCATCCTTTTCAATCATATCTTTTTCGTTTTGATGAAGAAGGGATCCCTAATTGTTCCCGGTATTTGGCAACAGTTCGGCGTGCCAGGATAATTCCATGCTCCTCTTTCAACCGTTCTACCAGGTCTTGATCCGAAAGCGGCTTTTGTTTATTTTCCCCATTGATGGCTGCCTGCAGGCTCTTTTTTGCTTGCATGCCCGACATATCCTCATCAAGGCCGACTGACTGTAAAGAAGTAGTGAAAAATATCCGCATCTCTATCGTGCCAAATGGTGTCTGCACGTATTTCCCTTTAACCGCCCGGCTTACTGTGGACTCATGTATACCAAGTTCGTCGGCTATTTCTTTCATCGTCATCGGCTTCAAATAGTTCAGGCCATGATGAAAGCACGCCGGCTGTTTTTCGACGATGCACTGAATGACCTTCAATATAGTTTCTTTTCTTTGTTGGATCCCTCTGGAGATCCATTGGTATTCCTGCCACTTATCCTGGATAAACCGTTGAACTCCCTGATCCTTATGGCTCTTCATTCGGTTTAAATACCCTTTATCCACATTAAGGTTGGGTGTGTTACCATCATAATTCCCGACAAGCAGCATGCCATCCCGAACTTCCACGACCACATCCGGCACTATATAAGAAGGCTTTTCCTGAAAAAAAAGTGAAGCCGGACGCGGATTCAACGTCTGGACATAATCAAAGACTTCTTGAATCTCCTTCATTGTAACACCGATTTTCTTACTTAGGTCTTTCCAGCGCTTTTCAGCAAAATCGAGGAAATGATTTTCTATGATCGATTCTGCCAGCAGGTTCTCCCCTTCTGCTCTCACCTGAAGCAAAAGGCATTCTTGAAGGTTTCTCGCTCCAATGCCATGCGGCTCAAGTTCCTGTAAAATCGAGAGACTCTCTTCCAAAACGGCCGGAGATATGCCTGGGACGCATATATCATCCAGCTGAGTCCTTAAGTAACCGTTTTCATCAAGGTTATGAATTAAAAGCAGCATTGCCTTCTGCTGCTCACCTGAAAACTGCTGGTGATTCACCTGGGACATGATATGCTGTTCAAGCGATAAAGTATCTTCACTGATCTGTTCAATCCAATAGTTGGCATCATACGTATTTTTAAGAGTCCGTTTACCCTTTTTCCGGTCAAAAGTTGGCTGAAATAAAGAAGATGTTGGCTGATCTATGGACAGTAATGGATTCTCCACCGTTTTATTTTCTAAAAAAGCCGATAGCTCCTGCGAGGAGTATTGCAGCAATGTAATAGCTTGCATAAGCTCCTGGGTCATTGCCATCTTTAATGTTTGCTGTTGAAAAAGTCCTGCTTTCATATTCATACTCATCGATTCATCCCTCCCCCACTCCATTTTACATTATCAGGAGAAAATTCTACACAAAAACCCATGAAAACGCTTACGATTTTTTTCTGAATAGTTTATTTGTTTTAAATACTATATGTTAGAAATGCAAATTTAACAACTACTTTTATTGAAAAATCGCCATTTTTCAAAAGTGTTGGCGAATATTTTCAAGACAGGAATGACATCACAGGATTCGATGGAATATTACGGAAAACGAGTAAATTCACCAAAAATCTTAGGAAACCGCTTAAAAATGCCCAATAAAAAATCCCCCACTTTATTAAGCAGAAGATTGGTAATGCCCTCGGCAGGAATCGAACCTGCATTTCAAGCTTCGGAGGCTTGCGTTCTATCCGTTGCACTACGAGGGCGTAATAGAAAATATTTTTTCAACAGACTTCATTATATGATAGAATCCCCTTCTTTGCAAGGGTTATCAGGTTTAAAACTTTGTCTTTTGGGTATTATGGGTAATGTGGAAATTCATCCCTGTGCGGCATAATATATAAAGTAATCTATCGGGAAGGAGCCTTGGCCAGAAAATTGTCGAACAAATTATCCAATATAGGGTTTGTTTTGTTTGACCTAAATTGACCAAAAAGTGTATCATACATACATAAAGAATTTAAATGATTCTCTTAATCGAAGGAGGAAATGAACATGAATTTAATTCCTACAGTTATCGAACAAACAAGTCGTGGGGAGCGTGCCTACGATATTTACTCCCGTTTATTAAAAGACCGGATCATTATGCTAGGAAGTGCAATTGACGATAATGTTTCCAACTCCATTGTTGCTCAATTACTATTTTTAGAAGCGGAAAATCCTGAAAAGGATATCACTCTATACATCAACAGCCCTGGCGGAAGCATCACTTCCGGTATGGCCATTTACGATACTATGCAATATATCAAACCTAATGTATCCACAGTATGCATCGGTATGGCCGCTTCCATGGGAGCTTTCCTACTGGCTGCTGGTGAAAAAGGCAAACGTTTTGCGTTGCCAAACAGTGAAGTCATGATTCACCAACCGCTTGGAGGAGCTCAAGGTCAAGCTACGGAAATTGAAATTGCTGCCCGCCGTATCCTTCACTTAAAAGATAAACTGAACCAAATCCTGGCAGAACGTACAGGTCAACCTATTGAAGTCCTTCAAAGAGATACGGAACGTGATAACTTCATGACTTCCGAAAGAGCTCTTGAATATGGCTTGATTGACAAAGTCATCACGCGCAGCATCCTTGATGACAAAAAAGACTCTAAATAATTATGCAACAAAAGGCTCCGGAGATTGCCTCAAGCGACTTCCGGAGCCTTTTTTACATTATAAAAGAAAAGGATGCACTTTTAGGCATCCTTTTCTTTTAACCCTCTTGCTGAACGAACTCTTCCAATGCCTCTAACGCTTCTTTTTCATCGCGTCCTTCGACGATTAACTTCACGGATACGCCAGAACTGATGGCAAGGCTCATTAACCCCATTATACTTTTTGCATTCACTTTCTTTCCTTCTTTTTCAAGAAAAACATCTGAATGAAAGCGGTTAGCTTCTTGTACAAAAAGAGCCGCCGGCCGCGCTTGCAAACCCGTCTTCAATTTTACCTCAACTTGTTTTTCCACCATCTTGATCTCCCCTGTTAGCTTTATTTTTTCGCAGCAATAGCCTCTCCCCCACGGAGCCTGTCAGCTATTTCATCAATCTTTCGTAATCGGTGATTAATCCCGGACTTACTGATGGTTCCCCCGGATACCATTTCCCCAAGTTCCTTTAAGGTTATATCCTGAAACGCTATCCTAAGCTCCGCAATTTCCCGAAGCTTATCCGGTAAAATGCTTAGTCCTACCGTATCCTCGATATAATGGATATTTTCAACCTGGCGCAATGAGGCCCCGATCGTTTTATTCAAATTGGCTGTTTCACAATTCACAAGCCGATTCACTGAATTACGCATATCTCGGACAATCCGTACATCCTCGAACCTTAATAAGGCTGAATGGGCGCCGACTATACTTAAAAACTCGGCAATCTTTTCGGCTTCCTTCAAATAAATGATGTACCCTTTCTTGCGTTCAAGCGTCTTGGCCTTCAAGCCAAACTTATTCATTAGCTCACAAAGGGCATCATTGTGCTCTTTATAAAGTGAGAAAATCTCAAGGTGATAGGAAGACGTTTCCGGATTATTTACCGAACCCCCCGCAAGAAATGCACCTCTTAGGTAAGAACGCTTACAGCATTTCTTCCCAACAATTGTATCGGATATATCATGGAGAATTTCAAAGCCGTCGCCTAAAATTTCCAAATCGGTTAAAACTCGCTGCCCTCCGGACGACATCCTGACAATATATACATTATTCTTTTTAAGCTTCATCTTTTTACGGACCAACAGCTCGACCTGGACCTCATAACTTTTTTTCAACAGCGTATAAATCCTTCTGGCAATCGCAGCATTCTCAGTTTGAATATCCACAACAAGCTTCCGATTAGAAAATGAAAGGGATCCGTTCATCCGGATAAGCGCACACAATTCCGCTTTACCGCAGCAATCCTTTCCCTCTAATGTAGTAAGCTCTTTTTTCGTTTCTGAAGCAAAAGACATCCATTTCACCCCCAATCGAACGCAGGTAATCTATTTTTATCAATCAAAAAACCGTCCCCGCTTATATCTACGGTATTATGGGGCTTTTAGTTTCATTTACAAGCATATTATAAAGCAAATCCGCCACTTTTTTCGTGTCATGGCGTATTACATTCCCCTCATAGCTGAAAATGCGTTCTTGTATGATTTCAAGACCCATCCGTTTTAAACTTTCCACATCATACATGACCGGTTTGGCATATTCAGCTTGATAGCGTTGCTGAATCTCGGTTGGTATTTCCTCATTATTAACAAGTATCCTGTCAATATATGCATTTCCCATATGGTCATATATCGCTTTTATATGATCGCTCGCACTATAATCCAGCGTCTCGCCGGCTTGTGTCATCAAATTGCAAATGTACACCTTCTTAGCCTTGGAACGGGCAACCTCTTCTCCTAGGCCAGGGACAAGTAAGTTAGGCAGAATGCTAGTATATAGGCTTCCAGGACCTATGACAATAAGATCTGCCTGCTTGATTTCCTGGAGAGTTTCACTGAGCGGCTTTATATGATGAGGAGACAGAAAAACCTTTTTTATTTTCTTTCCTGAGAAGGGGATCTTGGATTCTCCTGTAACAACCGTTCCGTCATCCATCTCCGCATGGAGAACCACACTTTGGTTAGCAGCAGGAAGAACTTTACCGCGTACATTAAGGAATTTACTCATTTCCTGGATCGCATGGACGAAATCCCCGGTCAACGAGGTCATTGCCGCCAGTATCAAATTCCCCAGCGAATGCCCGGACAACTCATTTTTACTCTGAAAGCGATGTTGAAACATTTGTTCAACAAGGGGCTCTACATCCGATAACGCAGCCAGCACGTTACGAATATCACCCGGAGCGGGGATATCCATATCCTCGCGGAGGCGGCCTGAACTGCCACCATCATCAGCTACCGTAACGATTGCGGTAATATCCACTGGATGCTTCTTTAACCCTCTCAACAAAACGGGAAGGCCGGTTCCCCCTCCAATGATCACAACCTTAGGTTGTTTCTTATTATTTAACATCTGCTTTCCCCTTACTTTTTTCGATATCGCGATGTGATACTTGAACCCTGTAATCCTTTTTGAAGTGGTTTGAAATATACTCCGTCAATGCTACTGAACGGTGCTGACCGCCTGTACATCCAATCGCAACAACAAGCTGTGCCTTCCCTTCACGTTTATAATATGGAAGCATGAATGCAAGCAAATCGGTCACTTTTTCCAAGAATTTTTGCGTCTCACTCCATTTTAAAACGTAACTCGAAACTTCCTGTTCCAAGCCAGTCCTTGGCCTCATATGGTCAATATAATATGGATTTGGCAGGAAACGTACATCAAACACAAGGTCGGCATCTATGGGCAGGCCATGCTTGAACCCGAACGACATGACATTGACTGTAAAGCCGACACTTTTATCTGAAGAAAATTCCGAAGCGATTTTCTCCCTCAATTCGCGCGGTTTCAGTTGGGAAGTATTAAAGATCAATTGAGCCCTTCCCTTCAATTCGTCCAAAAGTTCCCGTTCCATTTTAATGCCTTCCAATGGCCGGCCTAATGGAGCAAGGGGGTGGGTCCTTCTCGTTTCCTTATATCTGCGTACCAAGGAATCATCATCAGCTTCAAGAAAAAGGATTCTTGGTGATACTGCAGCTGTATCCGTTAAATTATCCAGTGCAAGAAATAAGGAATCAAAAAACTCCCTCCCCCTTAAATCCATGACAAGGGCCACTTTATTCATCTTATTCCCGGAGTCCTTCATTAACTCCAAAAACTTTGGCAATAAAGTGGGCGGCAAATTATCGACGCAAAAAAAGCCGAGGTCTTCAAAACTTTGAACCGCCACTGTCTTACCTGCTCCGGACATTCCGGTAATGATGACCAATTGCGTTTCACTCATCTGCCCTGTACTCATAGTTTCTCCGCCCCCATGTATATCTTTTTTTATATTTAAAAATTAACCTGGATCCAATCGATAAGAAAGTAGCTTAAATTCAGGCGTATAGGTAAATGTTCCATAGATGATCCCACTTCCATGAACCATATAGTCCAGGATGTGAAAATCACCTTCAGCCATCATCAGCTTTTTAACATCTTCAACCGGATGCCAGCTAAGTTCCCCTTCTTCACAAACATCCACATTTACACCATCGGAATCCGTTGCAAAGAAAGTGAACATCATCCATTCTGACAAAACTTTATCTCCGTCCTTCATAATGAAGGTGAAAATACCTTTGATGGAAGGGTTTTTTAAATAAACGCCCGTTTCTTCGCGATATTCCCTAATGCAAGCATCGCGTACAGATTCCCCAGGTTCCATCTTGCCGCCTGGAGCTACCCACCATCCGCGTCTAGGCTTTTTCAATAAGAGGATTTGATTATCTTTTATCAATACACAGTTTGTGACACGTTGCACGTTCTTCACCTCAATTGGCTCTGCTCGACTATAGAAACCTTTCCCCCAATGTTGAAGAGATTCAGTTTATATCCTTAAACCGCCGCTAGATATCCATTTGGCGATTTACAAATGCTAATAGTTCAAACAAGTTGTATTTTTCATCTTCTTACCATTATGAAAGATTATGTTTAGTATATCTTATCATTATACTATTTTTGAAATGAGCTAACAATAAAGTAAACTTCCTGCATTGGGGGAATATTCATTCGCAAGGAATCACATAGGTGAGCCTTTATCCTGCTTAACTCCTATTCTTCTCAACTTTCGCTGCCCAAATGCAAAGGGCTGTCTTACTTCACATTAAAAACCATTTAAAAATACCCTAAAAATTGGAACCGAAGATATAGTCTAAAAGCAGGAAAACAAAAAAAAGACACAGAAACTCAATCTGTGTCCTTAAACGTTTATAATTAAAGGGGGTCAACTTCTACCCATATTATACCCAATTATTATTTCACGCGTGTTACAACGTCGTTAAAACGGAATTACGATTGTATATTCTTGAAATCAAGCCTTTGGCTGCAATTTTTCTTGAAGTTCCTCAACAAAATGCTGAGCGGATTGAGCGGCAATGCTTCCATCGCCTGTAGCTGTAACGATTTGTCGCAATGTTTTTTCACGAACGTCACCAGCAGCAAAAATACCAGGGACGCGTGTTTCCATCCGATCATTAGTTTCAATATAGCCTGTGGAATTCAAGATGCCCAAGTTTTCAAATGGTTTAGTTAGCGGAAGCATTCCGATATAAATGAATACACCGTCTGCGTCCATCACTGTCTCTTCTCCGTTTTCAGTGGAAACTAGAGTGACACCGCCGACTTTGCCGCCTTTTTCATTGATTTCCTTCAAAGTATGATTCCAGATGAAGTTAATTTTCTCATTGGAAAATGCACGATCTTGAAGAATCTTTTGAGCACGAAGTTCTTCACGTCTGTGAACGATCGTCACTTTTGAAGCAAAACGGGTTAAGTACACACCCTCTTCAACAGCAGAGTCTCCGCCGCCGATAACGAACAGTTCTTTTTGCTTGAAGAAAGCACCATCACAAACTGCACAATACGATACACCGCGGCCGCCCAATTCTTTTTCGCCAGGAACGCCGATTTTCTTGTATTCGGCACCAGATGAAATGATGATTGAACGTGCTTTAAATTCCTTGGAACCGGCTTTGATCGTTTTATACTCTTCACCGTCAATGATTTCCTTAACATCCCCATAGGCATACTCCGCACCGAATTTCTTTGCATGGTCAAACATTTTCGTTGAAAGGTCAGGTCCGAGTATAGTGTCGAATCCAGGATAATTTTCCACTTCCTCAGTATTGGCCATTTGCCCGCCCGGTACTCCGCGTTCTAACATCAATGTTGAAAGGTTCGCACGTGATGTATAGACAGCCGCCGTCATCCCTGCAGGACCAGCTCCAATAATAACAACGTCATAAATTTTTTCAGACATGTTTTCACTCCTCCATATTCCATTACAAATGGAACCTTCACTACGGTTAGTGTTCCCTACCTATTATCCTATATAACAAATAATTTTTCGTCCAAATATCTGCTCATCCCAGTAAGTTTTGAACCAGCTTTACGTACTTCGATAAGGTGGACACCGATATGAAATGTTTGTCTGCGATTGCCTGTTTGCTCGCCTTCTCATTTTTAAGCTGATTCCACACGTACTCCACCGCAGATGCCCAGCCTGCTGGATTATTTAACTTCTGCTCGGATTTCACCGCTTCGATGAAGACGGAAAACCACATTAAATAGAGCCCGGCTTCATTTAATTGTATCGGTTGGAAATGCCGATATAATAACTCAGCTGTGCGATCGGCAAAATCAATCGGTGTTAATTGGCGATCTTTAGCAGGGACTTGAACAAGTTCGGCATAATCACGTTCCAAATCAGTGAAATTCTGATTTAGGTTGAGGACCTGGTTTTTCAATAGCTTCTGTTTATGAACCGAATGTTTCAGAAGGAAAATGGCAAACAGCCTTTCTTCGATGAATTCACTTTCCAGCCTTTTTATAATAGAAGGAAAATGATGTTCAAAACCATCTGATGTTGCATTCATATCTCCCCAAGGCTCCATGCCTTCCTTTTCCGGGTTCATTTCCACGACCCTTTTCCATGCCTTTTTGGCTGCCTGTTCATGGCCTAAGTGGTAAGCGGAAATGGTAAGCCAATAGTAGAAGGTTCCATCTCCCTCGAACCCTTGCTTTTGGAGTCCTTTCAGCCATTTATATGCAGAAGCATAGTTTCCGATCAAAGCGAAGGTCGCTCCAAGCTTGAAACGATGTTCGGATAGCATCGGCCGAATTTTCTCCAGCATCTGTATGAGCTCTTCAACCTTTGCTTCATCCTGTTGATAATGATGAAAAACAACAAGGTTACAAAGCGCATGCAGGTTTCCCGGACTTTTTTCCAATACCTCATCAAGTGTTTCAAAAGCTTCATTTACTTGACCAAGATAGAAATAGGCAAGTGCCAGGTTATTATAAGCGGACCAGTAATCCTCGTACTCGGCAATCGTTTCTTTCAGGACTTCGATTGCCCTCGGGAAATTGCCTGATTCCAGGTACTCACGGGCTTGTTCCTGTTTGGTAATGAGCCCATCATGCTTAAAGGGGTTTTCTTCTGACTCATCCGACTCAAAAGTTATCAATTCAAGCAGATCCTCGGCGTCATCGCTGAACTCCCCGTCTTCTTCTTTATCAAGATAAGCACTGGCGTGACGATAAGCCTCCTTGAACATGCCTAAGTGGGCATAATTATTCGCCAGGAAGTAATGACATTCCGACATATAGGGATCCATCACATCCAAGATGTTTTCCAATAGGTTGTTTGAATAATTATATTCACCGATTTCCGAGCAGGTGATCGCCAATTGACAGGCTATCATCGGTTCAGCAGGTTCAAGTTCCAGCGCTCGTTCCAGGTATTTTTTTGATTTAGGTAATTCTCGTCTATGATAAGCTTTTAAACCCTTGGTGAAATAATACTCACCTGTTGGGTGAAAAGTTAGAATTTTTGCCTGTTGGCCAAATTTAGAGTCTTTACTCATGTAATCCTCCATCTACAAGTTGATTAACCATAGTATTATAACATATTGGAGAAAATTTGCCGAACAATTCAAGAAAATGGAAAACGGTAATGACCATGCTTCCATTAAGAAAAAATGGAATTATATCCTTAGCCAAATATGGATTCAAGATTGCTGCTCATAGTCGTAAGTACAAAAAAAGCCCTCCTATTGACGGAGGGCAATCACCATTCATTCGGTTTCTTTCGGTTCGTCCTTATCGGCATGTCTAGCCTTCAATACATCAAGCACTGCTTGGAAAGGCAACTCCTGCTCCCGAAGAAGAACGAATAAGTGATAGAGGAGATCGGCGCTTTCCATCGACAGTTCCTCTGCATCCCGGTTCTTAGCAGCAATGATCACTTCTGCCGCTTCTTCACCGACTTTTTTCAGGATCTTATCAACGCCCTTATCGAATAGGTAGGTAGTATATGAACCTTCAGGCATTTCCGATTTTCTTTTTTCAATCAATCTTTCCAATTCCGTCAAGAAAGTCACATTCGCCTTCACGTCTTGTCCGGCTTCACTGTTTCGGTAAATCGTTTCACTAAAACAGCTTGTTGCCCCTGTATGGCACGCAGGACCCGCAGGAACGACCCGAACGACCAATGCATCTTGATCGCAGTCATACTTCATTTCGATGATTTTCTGGGTATTGCCGCTGGTCGCCCCTTTATGCCATAATTCATTGCGCGAACGGCTGAAGAAGACCGTTTCACCTTTTTCAATCGACAATTTCAGCGATTCTTGGTTCATGTAAGCAAGTGTCAGCACTTCGCCGGTTCCTGCATCTTGAATAATTGCCGGTATCAGGCCTTTTTCGTCGTATTTAATAGTTTCAAGATTCATCGTACAACCACTCCTTGTTGTTTGAGAAACGCTTTGACTTCTTTGACGGATGTTTCTTTATAATGAAAAATCGATGCGGCTAATGCTGCGTCGGCTTTTCCTTCTTGGAAGGCTTCCTGGAAATGCTCGGCGTTACCAGCCCCGCCTGAGGCGATGACCGGCACTGAAACGGCTTCAGATACCGCTTTTGTCAGAGCGATATTAAACCCCTTTTTCTCGCCGTCACAATCCATGCTTGTCAATAAAATTTCACCTGCACCGCGGATTACGGCTTCCTTCGCCCACTCGATCACTTCCCATTCAGTCGGTTTCCGACCGCCGTGGGTATATATGCGCCATGACCCAAGCTCTTCATCATATCGGGCGTCTATGGCGACAACGATACATTGTGAACCAAAATAATCAGCACCTTCGTTTATTAAATCAGGGCGCAGAATGGCAGCTGTATTTAAGGATACCTTATCGGCACCGGCTCGTAAGATCTTCTTCATATCCGCCAATGAATTTATGCCGCCGCCCACCGTGAACGGGATTGCCAAGCTGCCCGCTACCGCTTGAACGACGTCGACGATCGTTTCCCTGCCTTCATGTGATGCGGAAATATCCAGGAAGACAAGCTCATCGGCACCTTCTTGGTCGTAAAAGGATGCAAGTTCGACCGGATCTCCAGCATCCCTAAGGGAAACAAATTGTATACCTTTGACTACGCGCCCATCCTTTACATCGAGACATGGAATAATTCGTTTAGTGAGCATTTAATCACGCACCTTTTCTAGTGCTTCTTCTACAGTAAAGCGATTGGTATAAAGTGCCTTGCCAATGATTGCCCCTGCAATGCCTTGGGCTTCATACTCTTTGAGGGTGACAAGGTCTTCGAGTGAACTGATGCCTCCCGAAGCGATCACGTTTTTACCAGTTGCCTCCGCCATGGCCAATATACCATTCACATTCGGACCTGAAAGCATGCCATCCGTCGCAATATCAGTCACGATAAAGGTCTCTGCACCAGCATCGGCCAGTAATTTGCCAAGATCTATCGCAAGCGTTCCAGAAGTTTGAAGCCAACCATGAGTGGCTACCCTGCCATCTTTCGCATCGATCCCGATTGCGATATGGCTTCCATATTTCCTAATCATATCTTTAGTGAAATCAGGGTCTGAAACGGCCGTGCTGCCTAGAATGACACGTTCCACTCCATTATCCAGGTAATGGGCTATATCCCGTTCCGTACGGATGCCGCCGCCGATTTGAATGCGGGCCCCTAACTCACTTGCAGCTTTAATTACGTATGAATCATTGATGCGCACTCCCTCTTTAGCTCCGTCAAGGTCGACCATATGTATCCAATCGGCTCCTTGGTCTGCAAAGCTTTTAGCCATATCGAAGGGGGAATCGCCATAAACGGTTTCCTGATTGTAATCTCCCTGGATTAAGCGGACGCATTTGCCTCCGCGCATATCAATCGCCGGGTAAATAGTAAAGTTGCTCATGCTTCTTCCTTCCCTTCTACTAGTGACAGATAATTTCTCAAGAGTGACATGCCCATCTTCCCGCTTTTTTCCGGATGGAACTGCATACCGAATACATTCCCTTTGCCGACGATCGCCGGCACTTCCACATCATACGTCGCCGAAGCGGTTACGAATGATTCATCCGTATCGACGTAGTAAGAATGGACGAAATAAACATGTTCCTCTTCCAGGCCCTCATTCACTGGTGACGCCTGTTTAAATTCAAGACGATTCCAGCCCATGTGCGGCACTTTATAAACCTGGTCATTCGCATCCACTCCCTTAAAACGAACGACTTTACCTGGGATGAGAGATAATCCCTTTGCTGGTCCATTTTCCTCACTTTCATCAAAGAGAAGCTGCATACCAAGGCAGATGCCTAAAAGATAACCTCCATCGGCTACATATTCCTTCAGGAATTCATCCAGCTTTTGTTTTTCCAAGAGACTCATGGCATCCCTGAAAGAGCCAACACCGGGAAGTATGATCCCATTCGACTTTGAAAGTTCATTTGGGTCATCGGAAATGAATGAATCGGCACCAAGTCGCTCCAGCCCTTTACTTACGGAAAATAAATTCCCCATGCCATAATCGACGATCCCGATCATTTACAACATTCCTTTCGTCGAAGGGATGCCTTTGACACGCGGATCGATGGTCGTAGCTTCATCCAATGCACGTCCAAGCGCTTTGAATATTGCTTCGATCATATGGTGTGTGTTGTGTCCGTAATGAACGACTACATGCAAGTTCATCCTGGCTTCAAGAGCGAATTTCCAAAGAAACTCGTGCACCAGTTCAGTATCGAAAGTACCGACCTTTTGCGAAGGAAACTCAGCTCGGAACTCCAGATGCGGACGATTGCTTAAATCAATGACGACCTGGGCGAGTGCTTCATCCATAGGTACGAAAGCATTTCCGTAACGCTTTATCCCGCGCTTGTCTCCAAGGGCCTCCAATAACGTCTGCCCCAAGCAAATGCCAATATCTTCAGTTGTATGATGATCATCCACGTCTGTATCCCCGTTTGCATCTACAGTCAAATCAAACTTCCCGTGTTTCGTGAACAAGTCCAGCATATGCGTCATAAACGGAACGCCCGTCTTAATGGAGGAATCACCTTCCCCATCCACACCAAACTTCAAGCTTATTTCCGTTTCATTCGTCTTTCGCTCCACACTAGCAAAACGTTCCATTACAACTCCTCCTCAATTCCCAAGATGTAAAAGCATGTCAAAAGTCTTTATATCAGTGATTTCACTTATTGTAATAATTCAGGACTTTTTCCCGGGTTCATTCACACCCCGTGATTCAATGGCACGGGCGTGAGCCTCGAGTCCTTCCATCCGGGCAAATGCTGCGATTTTTTCTGCATTTTTGCGGAAGGCTGTTTCACTATACATGATGATGCTCGATTTCTTTTGAAAATCATCCACATTCAGCGGGCTGGAAAAGCGGGCAGTTCCATTTGTAGGCAACACATGATTGGGACCTGCAAAGTAATCACCGACGGGCTCCGAACTAAAGCGGCCAATGAAGATTGCCCCGGCATGGCGGATTTTAGCCATGATTTCAAGTGCATCTTTGGCCACAATTTCCAAATGTTCCGGTGCAAGTTCATTAATCGCTTCAACAGCTTCTGCCATATTCCCGCATACAACGATTCTTCCATAATCCCTTATGGATGCTTCAGCAATATCATGGCGTGGAAGTAACGCCACCTGCTTGGTCACTTCTGCTGCCACTTCTTCTGCAAGAGACGTTGACGTCGTCACCAAAACACTGCATGCTCGGGCATCATGCTCCGCCTGTGATAGCAAGTCTGCCGCAACTTCTGCAGCGATGGCCGATTCGTCCGCCAATATCGCTATTTCACTTGGACCTGCTATCATATCAATGGCAACATCACCGAATACTTCGCGCTTTGCTAACGCCACATAAATATTTCCCGGACCCACTATTTTATCCACTTTCTTAATTGTTTCCGTCCCATAAGCGAGAGCAGCTATGGCCTGGGCCCCGCCAACTTTATAGATTTCCTTCACCCCGGCAATTTTGGCAGCTGCCAAAACCGCTGGCGATAATTTCCCATCTTTTCCTGGAGGGGAAACCATAACGATCCGTTCCACCCCCGCGGCCTTCGCAGGCAACACATTCATCAATACTGACGAAGGATATGCCGCTGTGCCTCCAGGTACATAAACACCTACAGCATCAAGAGGTGTCAATTTTTGTCCTAGCATCGTTCCCGTATCATCAGTCGTAAACCATGAATTTCGAATTTGTTTCTCGTGAAACATTCGAATATTATTTGCAGCTTCTTGAATAATATCAAGCTGCTCAGCAGTTAAGGCGGCCGTCGCTTCTTCCATTTCCTGTTCCGATACAAGTAATTCCCCTGGACTGACACCATCGAAACGTTCGGTATAGGTATGTAAAGCGGCGTTTCCGCTTTTCCTGACATCATAAATAATATCCTGAACCGCTTTTCTTTGATCGGCAGTACCTGCTTCAACCGAGCGTTTCAGTGAAATCCCTTCAGCAAACCGTTCTATTTTCATACCTTCACCTCATTAGCGATTCTTTACTATTCAATAATTTCTGCTAGCCGTTCCACGATTTCGGTAATCCTTGCTTCTTTAATTCGATAGCTGACAGGGTTTGCTACCAGCCTCGAAGTCACATTGGCGATTTTTGCATATTCCACAAGACCATTTTCCTTCAATGTTCGCCCCGTTGAAACGATATCGACGATTCGTTCTGCTAAACCGATTAACGGTGCTAACTCAATAGACCCATTCAACTTTATAATCTCGACTTGCTCCCCCTGCTCGCGAAAATAACTGGAAGCAACATTCGGGTATTTACTGGCTATTTTGGGGGCGATGTCACTTATTTTCGTACCAGGCAATCCAGCTACAGCCAAGTAGCAGGCACTGATTTTCAAATCAAGTAACTCATAGACATCACGTTCTTCTTCCAACATGACATCCTTCCCTGCAATCCCAATGTCAGCGACGCCGTGTTCCACATATGTTACGACATCCATCGGTTTTGCTAAAATGAACCGCAAATTCTCCTCTTCCACTTCAAGGATCAATTTCCGGGAATCATCAAACTCGGGAGGGAGACGAAAACCGGCCCTTCTTAACAGCTCTGCCGCTTCTTCAAATATTCTCCCTTTCGGCATGGCAATCGTTAAAAAGCTATTATTCATCTTTTCCATTCCCCCCATTCCCTACGAATAAATGAACTTCAGAAAATGTCCGTGTAAAAGCATCGACATTCTGGACGACCGTAATATCTTGAATCGTTACCATTTTCCCTTCGAAGCGTTTTTTTCTAGCAAATTGTATTGCTTCCAATCTCCGTTCGGGACTGAATAAAATGCATTCTGGCGCGACAGGCTGGATCGGCTCCCCAAGAGCTTCTGCAAGACGATCCACCCGGATTGCAAAACCTGTGGCCGAAGCATTCCAGCCGAACTTTGAAAGCAGATTATCATACCGGCCGCCATTGCCGATTGGCGAACCCACTTGCCCGGCATACACTTCAAATAAAGTTCCCGTGTAATAACTCATATGACTGACCAATGTTAAGTCGAAGCTCACATATTGTTCAACGTCAAATTCTTTGAGCTGCGCAGACAATTCCTTCAGTTCAGCCAAAGAATCTTGCCCTTTATCATTTTCAACCAACCCTAGCGCCTTTTTCAGGGTTCCTTCACTGCCCCTTAATGAGGTAAATTCGATAAGCCGTTGTTTATCAATGGATGAAAGCGGCAGTGATTTAACATGCTCGCGATAACCGACATAATTTTTTTCATACAAAAACTTCCTTAATATAGAGGCTCTTTCCTCCGTACCTAGAATGCTTAAGAAAAATTCTTGCAGAAATCCGATATGTCCAATGGATATCTTAAATTCCTGAAGCCCTGCAGCCTTTAGAGCATCCGCAAGCAGGGCAATCATTTCAGCATCGGCACTTATAGACTTATTCCCGATACATTCAATGCCAATCTGTTCGAATTCTGCCGGCCTGCCTCCTTCACGCTGCTGTGCGCGGTATACATTCGCGGAATAAGCCAGGCGAAGCGGAATTTGCTGTTTTAACAGTTTGGATGCTGCGACCCGTGCAATGGGAGCAGTCATCTCGGGACGGAGTACGAGCGTATGCCCCTGGGAATCAAGAAGTTTAAACAACTGTTGATCCAAGATTGCCGAAGCATCGCCAATTGTTTCATAATATTCCAAAGCAGGCGTTTCAATAAATTGATAGCCCCACTTCTTGATTTCATCACTCATTTTATTTCTGGCCGACACTTTCGTTTCATATAGCACCGGCAATGTATCTCTCATACCTAATGGTTTTTCAAACATAAATGGCTTTGTCACAACTGCACATCCTTTTGAAATTTTGATTACTATCTATATCCAATCGGTCCGCCTATGGGCAAAAACCGATGCACTCATTCCTAATTTTGTTTATCCCTTTATCTTTCCAAGGTTTCACGCTTAAATCCAAATTTCGGACAACATATAAAAATAGTATCAAATAAACTGACATAATAATATAAATAATCGCAATAATCCATTAAAACACTTTAGTTCGCTAATATGGTAGCAGGTTGAAGTTATTAATAGTTTACCCCTGCCCCCACCTTACGTCAAGGAAAATATGCCTAATCCCATTACTCCAATACCAAGTTAGTCTTGGAAATTTTTCATGATCGGTTTAAGTCCAAACGGAAGGAGTTGTACCTTTTCACCCGAATATTTCTTCCTATCTTTAGCCATTCACTGTTATTAATGTATACCTTTTGGTTTAGCTGTTTTATAATGTTTAGGAGTTTGGTAATATCAGATAATTTTAGGAGTAAATGGGAAATGAAGAAATATCGTTCTTTTTTCACTGAGTTTAAGCGGAACGAAGGGTTTTGCAGCAACTAAGATCAACCAGGATGAGCTTAATGCATACCTTTCCGAAGTTAGAATGACGCAAGAAGAATTGGAAGAGTATTTATCCTATTACGACTTATCATTGAATGAACTGAAATCGGCAGAAGAGTTGCGTGATGCATTAGGGACCGACCGTCACTCCTGAGACCATACAGAATCTACTTAAACAATATGAAATGACAGAAGCTGAACTTACGGAATTATTAATAGAATACGACGAACTGGAAGAGGGGGATTCCATCATCGATACCTTCCATTTCATTTACGACATTGAGGATATCATCGATTTAGAAATGGATTATGATGAGGAAGAGATCATCGATTTAATGGATCGTCTCTTTACTGAGATCGGCCTTACAGACGAAGAGCTGGACAGATTCATGAACCACCTTTTACCTATCGTCGAAGACCCTTCCTTCGAAACTCGTTTAATGGCGATCTCCGATAGGATGGATCAACTCGAGTATTTTGAAACAATTGATGAATTATCTGCTGAACAAGTGGCAGAATTGCTTTCTATATATAATGATCTTCAAAGCTTGCTGCAAATTCAATTCAAATTCGCCTTAATTCAGGATGGTGTCACGACAAACCTATCCCTTGAGGCTTATTCCAACTTGAGGAATTGATGAATGCTAGTTTACTAGTTTCCATTTATGATTTAAACGGCAATTTTTTGCTCGACTTTACATTGACAGGTGAAATGATCGTTCCAATTTAGTGAAAGAAACCGGTAATGACATTAAACAGTCCACTGAGGTCATTTCTAAAGTGATTGAGATAAAAAAAGAAAAGGAAAAACCCACAAAACCTGAACATAAAACGGAAAAAGGCGGAGTGCTTCCTAAAACGGCTGGTAATTACTTATTCGGTGCTTTAATCGGTTTAGTATTGATGGGTATCGCTTTCGGATTAATCAGAAAAGCGAGACTCACTAATTAAAATGCGCAAAAATAGGCAATCCAGGCATAAGCAAAAAACGTTACTTATCACTGCTGTTTGCATTTTAACCTTAGGTTTTTATTTCACAACGACAAATGCCTATACGCTGTTAAAAGGCTATGCCCTATATAAATGGAATAAATCTGACACAACGGAAGTGACGGCTAAGCTCCCCGAACCGAAGTCGAAAGCTGATATTCCCGGTGGGATTGAACTATATGAAAAACGACCGGAGACAGGTGATTTGATGGGTGAGCTTTATATTCCAAAAATCGAGGCCACACTTCCAATTTATCACGGAACGGACAAAGATGAACTCGAAAAGGGCGTCGGTCATTATGCGGGGTCCGTCCTCCCCGGTGAAAAGGATAATTCCGTTTTATCCGGTCACCGAGATACAATTTTCAGAGATCTAGGTGAAGTCGGCGAGGGTGACTTGCTGATTGCCAAGACAGAAGCCGGTACGTTTACATATAAAGTGAGGAAGGTTCGTATCGTCGATGCAGATGACCGTACCGTGATCGTTCCCAAGCCTAAAGCCACACTTACAGTAACAACCTGCTATCCTTTTTCATATATTGGTAGTGCACCGGAACGATACGTATTGGTTGCCGATTTATTGAAATCGGAGATAGGTAAATGAGATGCGGGGCTGAAGTTATTCTGCCCCCTCTTCATAAATCTTTAATAGATGATAGGAGGACAAGCTCAATATGGATAAACAGGCACAGCAAAGATTTTTTCAAATTTTAAAAGAAACGTATGAAGCAACGTTGAACCAGGAAAATGTATCAATCAACGAAGTGATAGAGCATCTAAAGAATGAACTGACTCCGTTATACCCAAAATGCCATTAAAAGGACTTGCCGCATATATGGGCAAGTCCTTTTTTTCATAAAGAAGTTTGCTGCTCTCTCTCAAGCATTTCCTCTTTGGTATATAAGATTTTCATTGGATTTCCCCCGACGAAAGCTCCCTCCGGAACATCCTTATGGACAAGCGTCCCCGCAGAGACAATCGCCCCATTACCAATTGAAAGTCCTGGAAGAATGGTCGAATTGGCTCCAATCAATACTTCATCACCAATGACTACATCTCCTAAACGATATTCATGAATCAAATATTCATGGGCAAGAATCGTCGTATTATAGCCAATGACAGTATTCATACCAACCGATATTTTTTCCGGAAACATCACATCCGGCATGACCATCAAGGCAAACGAAGTATGCTTCCCTACTTTCATATGTAAAAAAGTCCTGTATAGCCAATTCTTCATGCCCAGAAAAGGCGTATAACGCGCTAGCTGTATCACCACAAAATTCTTTACGACTTTCCAGAATGGAACGGTCTTATATACATGCCATAGTGAATTAGCCCCTTCAACCGGATAGCGGGACGTGCGTCTCATTTTCTAGCCTCCGTGAGTTTTTCAACCTCAACGATATTCAATAAATCCGCCATCTGCTCAAGCATATAATCAGGGTGATAACTTTCCAAGAATTCACGGCCTTTAATGGACCACGAGACCCCTGCCGTTTTCGTACCTGTATTTTTACCGCCCATGATATCATGATAACTGTCGCCAATCATGATCGCTTCTTCAGGAACCGAACCGAGTTGATTTAATGCTTTTACCAAAGGCTCTGGGTCCGGCTTTGCCTTTTCCACTTCATCCAGTGTGACCACCACTTCAAAGAATTGATCCAGTTTGCTTAAACGCAGGCCCTTTTCGACGACATCACGCTTCTTCGTCGTAACGACCGCCAATTTATAACCGCTCTGCTTCAACGTTTGAACGGTTTCGAACACCCCGTCAAATTGTGTGACAAGCAAATCATGGTTCCTCCAATTGTGCTCCCGATAGTAAGCGATCATTTCATCCACTCGTTTTGGATCAATGGAGGAGAAAGTATCGACCAAAGTCGGTCCGATAAATGGAATGATATCTTCCCGTTTGAACTTTCCAGGACAAAAGTGGTTTAAAGTTTCCGTAAAAGAGGCGATGATCAATTCATTTGTATTGATCAACGTCCCATCAAGATCAAATAATAATGTAGTTATGTTACTGTTCATATACAGCTTCCTTTCTCTGTACACTGTCAGTCCGATTCCATATATACGCAACGGCCATCGTTAACACAATGGCAGTGAATAGCCGAATAAGCAATAACGGCAAGACCGGAATCCCCAGCGGAATAAAAATCAGTGTGTCTTCTACAACAGCATGGCAGGCAACTAAAAAGATGAACGCAATCGTCATATCCTTCTTCGAAACATTATCTTCTTTAGCGGCTTGAATCATTACGCCTGCCCCATACGCCAAACCGAGAGTCAGGCCTGTAACGAAAGGCATGGAAGCGTTCGGCTTCATCCCCAGGACCTTCATGAAGGGAGCAAGGGCTTTCGAGAAGGCTTCCAGCCATTTTAAATCTTTCATGATTTGAACCGCCACCATGAGCGGAATAACGATGACCGCCAACTGGCCGATTCCTGAAAGGGCCTGGATGACCCCATGTAAAAGGATTGCACCCGCTCCGTTAATCTCTGCAGCCTCCCCGATAGCTGCTCCTTGGGCCATTTCAGATCCGCCCTGCCAAACAAGATTGATGACGACCGCGGATAAAAGCGCAAGCCCGATCCGTACTGTTAAGATGATCCACAGCTTGACACCGGTTTTCATCGCCACACCTGACTCGATCAATAAATTATGTGAAAAAGATAGCATCATAGCGATAATAAAAACTTCTTTCACAGTCAAATCAAGCGTTAATATGCCAGCGATCGCCGCGTATAAATTCAGGAAATTCCCTAACACGAGCGGAATTGCCGCATCCCCTGGAAGACCGATGAGATTCATCAAAGGCGCTATCAAGTTAATGATGAATGGCAAGACAGGCGTATATTGAAGCACTGTGACGATCAGAGTGACTGGGAATATCACTTTTCCCAAAGACCATGTTGTATTCAAGCCTGAAAGAAGTCCCTTTTTAATCGAATCCACTAACACTATGCCCTCTCCTTTTTCACATATTCCCTATGCATCTAAATATCTTTTGTTTGCATGCCCGCTGACCCTTCTATAGACCACTAAAGCAATGGCTACAACTACCAACACAATAGAGATCACTTGTGCGATACGCAGCGATTCCGTCAGCATCAAACTATCCGTCCGCAATCCTTCAATGTAAAAACGGCCGATGGAATACCATAATACATAGGTTAAAAATAGTTCCCCCCTGCGCAAGTTCACCTTCCGTAAACTTAAGAGAATAATGACACCGACGATATTCCAAATCGATTCATACAAAAAGGTTGGGTGATAATACGCACCGTTTATGTACATTTGATTTATGATGAATTCAGGCAAATGCATATTTTCCAGGAATGACCTTGTTATTTCTCCCCCATGCGCTTCCTGATTCATGAAATTACCCCAACGGCCAATCGCCTGCCCCAACAATAAGCTCGGTGCAGCAATATCCGCCAGCTTCCAGAATGAGACTTTCTTGACCTTGGCAAAGACGATCGCAGTCAGCACCGATCCAATCAACGCACCATGTATGGCAATTCCGCCATTCCATATTTTTATGATATCCCCCGGGTTTTGTGAATAGTACTCCCATTGGAAGATCACATAATAAATACGGGCACATATGATCGCGATTGGGACAGCAAACAAAATCATATCCGTAAATATTTCCTTATCAAGACCTCTTCGCTCAGATTCCCTTAAAGCGATAATAAGACCCAATAACACACCGAAACCGATGATCAGTCCATACCAATGTACCTGTATGGGTCCTAGATCTATCGCGATTGGATTCAGCGGCTGTATTCCTTGTTCCATCTTGTCCCCTCTTTTCCTATAACCTTTTAAAATTCATCATGTTCCGGATCTGCAATGGCATGGTTCAAGCGATCTGAAAACTGTTCCGCAGCATTTACTCCCATTCGTTTCAGGCGGTAGTTCATGGCTGCCACTTCAATGATAACAGCTAAATTTCGCCCTGGACGGACAGGTACGGTAATTTTCGTCACTTCCGTATCGATGATTTTCATTTTTTCTTCATCTAGACCAACCCGGTCATACTGCTTGTTTTTTTCCCATAGTTCCAGATTGATGACGATTGAGATCTTTTTATTGCTCCGGACTGCACCAGCTCCAAAAAGAGTCATTACATTAATGATTCCCAACCCTCTTATTTCAAGAAGATGTTCGATTAAATCCGGGGCATTCCCTACTAGCGTATCTTGGTCTTCCTGCCTGATTTCGACGCAGTCATCAGCTACGAGACGATGACCCCGTTTCACCAATTCCAGGGCTGTCTCACTTTTACCGACTCCGCTTTTCCCGGTGATCAACACCCCTAACCCATAGATATCCACCAATACACCATGAACAGCAGTAGTTGGTGCCAATCTGCTTTCAAGGAAATTGGTCAGACGGCTGTATAACCTTGTTGTCTTCATATTAGATCTCATCACAGGAACAGATTCCCGCTCAGAAGCTTCGATCAATTCTATCGGCACTTCCTGACCACGCGTAATGATGATGCCTGGAGTAAAGTCCCTGCACAACTCTTCCATCCTCTGTATTCGCTCCGGTTCATTCAACCGATTAAAAAAGGACATCTCCGTCATACCTAAAAGCTGCACTCGATCCGCGGGATAATAATCAAAAAAACCGGCTATTTCAAGTCCGGGACGAGATAAATCACTCGTAACTATTGGTCGGTTAATTCCTTCTTCCCCACTGATAAGTTCTAGACCGAACGCTTCTACTATATCCTTTGTACGGACTTTTGCCATATATCTTTCCTCCTTTTGGAGCGTTGCTATTTTTCGAGATACTTTTTCTATTTTAGCATTTTTCTGTTAATAACCAAACAAAGCATTATCGATTTATTGTTTTTTTATTCACTGCACCCGATGATGACAGCGGGAAGGCCCCCGTGAACATGAAAGAGATGAGATGAAAATGCATGAATCCTTACACTCGTTTCATCCCAATAAAAGAAAGCCCGCAAGTTTATTTTGGCGGGCTCACTTTGTAGACAAAAGGGATCAGAAAACGTATCTTTCATCAAATGATGTTCCCGAACCAACTCCAAAGCAACACCTTCAACTCCTTAGATATGGTTTCTATCTAATAACAAAGTTGATTGGAGCAGGTGTGCGAGACTCCTGCGGGAAAAGCGCATCTAGGAGAGACCCGCAGGCGGAAAGCGAGTACCAGGAGCGGAAATCAATACCCAAATTGTACAAGCCATAAAAAAATGTAGGCAAACTCGATTTTCACCGAGTTTGCCTATATTCTGAGCCCGCCAGTTATATCAGTGCGCTTTCTTTTTCTTCAGGAAACCGTTATCGCTGCAGTCTTGGTTTCTGCAAAAACATGAAGAACAGGAACCTCTTCCTTAACCGTCTTAAACTTAAGGACCTTCTGAACCACATCACTTTTCTCTTCGATGATGGTCATCCCTTCCAAAGTTACATTAAAGCTTCCTAAATTTGATTTCAACTCTCCTTCTATCGCCTTACCTGGTGGCAGGGTCAGCTGGACTTTTCCAGTGACTGACTTAGCATGGATCGAATCGCAATCCATCCCTGAATTCGTACAGATGATTTCCCCATTGAAAGTTTGGACATCCAATTTCTTGAAGTATCCATCGGCATTAATCGCTCCATTCAGGGTCTCGGCTTCCAAGTCATTAAAGTTGGTATCCGAAATATTGATCATTCCGTTACCTGTTTCAAGCTCACACGAATCACCCGTACCCTGCATGATATGAATGGCACCATTCGCCGTCTTCGCTTTAAGGTTCTCTGATTTCAATGATTCAGTCGTGATAGCGCCATTGAACATCCTTACATGGATATCCTCATATTCCTTCCTTGGAATGTACATGATCGTATCAACCTTTATGGATTTTTCACGAACCTTGAACCTCAATTTTCCATTTTCAATCGTAAAATCGACTTCTTCCAAAAAGTTCTTCCTGGCTTCTTCTATATCTTCCACACGGTATACCTTAGCTTCGCATTCAACCCGGACATCATTATGGTCCCATGCGGCAATTTTTATTTTCCCATTTGCTATATCTACATCAACTTCATTCAGGAAATCATGATCATGCTGGAAAATATGACTGACCTCCACAGATTTCCCGAAATTGAAATCAAGATCCGTTTCTTTGATTTTCTTAAAAGCACTTTCAACGAAATCAATAATCTTTTCTTTCGATGACTGGATATTCTTCTTAAACGTATCCTGAGTGCTTCCCTCGCTTTTCTTATCCACGACTACCGTTGATAATTCATTTTGCAATTTCTGCTCTTTAAATTCACTTTCCTGACTGGCTTTATCTAATTCTTCCAATAAGCCCATGGCTTCTTCCGCTGATAACTTTCCATCCTGGATCATTTCTAAAATTTTCTTTCTTTCCTCCTGCATGAACATTCCTCGCTTTCTTCTATCATTTTATTCATACATACGCCCAGATATCTAAAAAGTTTCATAAATACCGTTTTTCCCATCATTCGACAAAGGGATATGACAATTTTCGAAAAGGAAGATGTATGATTTCCCCGGAAATATCTTGTTTTCCTATTCTTTAATCAAATGATTGATTAAAGGCACACCGTCATTTTTCTACAAAAAAACAAGCCGGATGGCTTGTTCCAGACTGTAGTTAAACTCGAAGAAAAGCCAGTTTGGCCTACAGTTTTTTTAAAAAAATGTTCCAGTTGATTTCAGAAATCCGCTCCCTTTCCGCCGCCTGTCTGCCAAGCATCCTCGACACAAGCATCCAGCGGGTCTTGGTTAGCCAGTTATTCGGCAGGAGTGTCGCAAATTTCTATAAAACAATAAAAAATCATGGAGTCTAACCTGTCTTGTTTTAACCCGTTAATAATTCCTCGATAAAATTGTGAAAGGGATTCGGGATGAGACCGTTCCGAATCCCTTTTTTCACAAACCGAAACAAGCCTGATGGCTTGTTCTTTTAAGCATGTTCATGCTGAGTTTCTTTTTCTTCAATCCAATTTTCCATACGAATTTGATCACGGGTAAGTACAGGTTTTAAGTATTTTCCCGTATACGATTCGGAAACTTCACATATTTTTTCAGGTGTTCCATAAGTGACGATCGTACCGCCCTTATCTCCGCCTTCCGGTCCCAGGTCAATAATATGGTCCGCCGTCTTGATGACATCCAGATTATGCTCGATCACCAAAACTGTATCCCCATTGTCAACCAGCCGCTGCAGAACCTGTAGCAGCCTTGCTATATCGTGGACATGAAGTCCGGTAGTTGGTTCATCCAAGATATAAAAGGAGCGCCCAGTGGAACGGCGATGCAATTCTGAAGCAAGTTTCACCCTTTGCGCTTCACCGCCTGATAAAGTGGTAGCAGGCTGTCCAAGCTTGATATAACCCAAACCAACATCATAAATCGTTTGTAGCTTCCGTTTGATTTTTGGGATATTTTCAAAGAAACTAACGCCTTCCTCAACTGTCATATCGAGGATGTCGGAAATGTTTTTCCCTTTATATTTCACTTCAAGCGTTTCCCTGTTATAACGTTTCCCATGACAGATTTCACATGGAACATAGACATCTGGAAGAAAATGCATTTCAATCTTGATAATGCCATCACCACGGCATGCTTCACAGCGCCCGCCCTTCACATTGAAACTGAACCTTCCTTTTTTATAACCGCGGATCTTCGCTTCATTAGTCGAGGCAAATACGTCACGAACATCATCGAATACACCCGTATAGGTAGCTGGATTCGATCGTGGGGTTCTGCCGATCGGTGATTGATCAATATCAATGACTTTATCTAAATGCTCAATTCCCTTGATCTCACGGAAATCGCCTGGTCTGGCTTTTGCCCGATTCAGCTTTTGAGCCAACGATTTATGGAGGATCTCATTCACTAATGTACTTTTCCCAGATCCAGAGACTCCTGTAACGGCTGTAAAGACCCCAAGTGGGAATTTCACATTAACGTTTTTCAAATTATTTTCCTTGGCACCTTTTATCTCAATGACACGGCCATCATTTTTCCGGCGTTCCAATGGCAATGGGATGAATTTCTTCCCTGCTAAATATTGGCCCGTTAAGGATTTAGGATTATTCATGACCTCTTCCGGAGTACCAGCGGCCACTATTTCTCCTCCATGCGCTCCTGCTCCAGGACCAACATCGATCAAATAATCCGCAGCAATCATCGTATCTTCATCATGCTCGACAACAATCAGGGTGTTCCCGATTTCGCGCATATTCTTCAATGTTTCGATCAATCGATCGTTATCCCTCTGATGCAGCCCTATTGAAGGTTCATCCAAAATATAGAGTACTCCCGTCAATCGGGAACCGATCTGCGTAGCCAATCGTATACGCTGCGCCTCACCGCCTGATAATGTTCCCGCTGCCCTGCTCAACGTCAAATATTCCAAACCTACATTAGCCAGGAAACCGAGCCGCTCACGAATTTCACGTAAAATCAATCTCGCAATTGCAGCTTCCTTTTCAGTCAAATCAAGCTCATCGAAAAACACTAACGCATCTTCTACTGATAAAGCTGTCGTTTCACTTATATGGACCCCTTGAATGAGCACGGAAAGACTCTCTTTTTTTAATCGATGACCCTTACAGGTCGGACAGTGATGTTCTGACATATACTTCTGCATTTGCTCACGAATATAGTCTGAACTCGTCTCCTTGAAGCGCCTTTCGATGTTTCTTAAAACTCCTTCAAAAGGAATATATCCTTCTTGCACTCTTCCAAAATCATTTTTATAACGGAAATATATCTTATCTTTACCAGAACCAAGCAAGACCTTATCCATCTTCTCTTCCGGTAAATCTTTAACGGGCACATCCATATCTATCCCATAATGGTTGGCTACCGCTTCAAGGAGCTGCGGATAATATTGAGAACTCGTCGGCTCCCATGGCGCAATCGCATGTTGACGGAGGCTTAATTCGTTATTCGGGATGACCAGATCACGGTCCACCTCAAGCCTCGCCCCCAAGCCATCACAATCCGGGCAGGCCCCAAACGGGCTATTGAAGGAGAACATTCTCGGCTCTAACTCTTCAATCGAAAATCCGCAGTATGGACAAGCATGATGTTCACTGAACAGAAGCTCTTCCTCACCCATGACGTCAATGATGACTTTGCCTTCGCCAAGCCGCAAAGCACTTTCCAATGAATCTGCAAGCCGCGCCATGATACCCTCTTTAATGACGATCCGGTCTATGATGACTTCAATTGAATGCTTTTTATTTTTTTCGAGAGTGATCTCCTCGCTGAGATCATGCATTTCCCCGTTCACACGAATGCGGACATATCCTTGTTTCTTGACTTCCTCCAAAACTTTTGCATGTGTTCCTTTTCTGCCTGAGACAAGCGGTGCCAATACCTGAAGCTTGGTTCGCTCAGGGTAATCAAGAATGCGGTCCACCATTTGCTCAATCGTCTGTGAGGTGATTTCAATATTATGGATCGGACAGGTCGGCCTGCCGACCCGTGCAAATAACAGCCTTAAATAATCATAGATCTCCGTAACAGTCCCTACGGTTGAACGAGGGTTTCGACTGGTCGTTTTCTGGTCTATGGAAATGGCTGGTGACAACCCTTCGATCGCATCGACATCCGGTTTATCCACTTGCCCTAAGAATTGACGAGCATAAGCGGACAGTGATTCTACATAACGTCTTTGCCCTTCTGCATAAATCGTATCAAAAGCCAAGGAAGACTTTCCAGATCCGGATAATCCGGTCAGCACAACAAGTTTGTCTCTCGGTATCGTGATATCAATATTCTTTAAATTGTTGGCCCTGGCGCCTTTTATCACAATTTTATCCATTGCCATGTTTCGTCACCCTTCCGCTTTCAACTCTAGTAATAAATCACGCAGCTCGGCAGCTCGCTCGAAATCCAGTGCCTTTGCCGCTTCCTTCATTTCTTTTTCCATGCTCTCCATCACTTTTAAACGCTCTTTTTTAGGGAGCTTCGCGAGGCTTGGTGCAAGGTCTTCTTTATACTCTTCGCCTTCTTCGGCTACATGAGTCGCCCTTATGGAGTCTCGGATATCCTTTTGAATGGTTTGTGGCATTATTCCATGCTCTTTATTATAATTTTCCTGGATTTCACGGCGCCGCCTCGTTTCACTGATGGCAAGTTCCATCGAATTCGTGATGCGGTCCGCATACATGATGACGTGGCCGTTGGCATTACGGGCTGCACGGCCCATCGTTTGAATAAGCGAGCGTTCCGAGCGAAGGAACCCTTCCTTATCGGCATCCAGAATGGTCACCAATGACACTTCCGGTATATCCAGGCCTTCCCTTAAAAGATTGATTCCAACGAGTACATCATATTTGCCCATTCGAAGTTCCCGGATGATTTCTATCCTTTCCAAGGTCTTCACTTCCGAATGAAGATATTGGACCTTGATGCCGATTTCCTTTAAATAATCAGTTAAATCTTCAGACATCTTTTTCGTCAAGGTCGTAATGAGCACACGCTCGTTCTTTTTGACGCGCTCCTGTATTTCACCGATCAAGTCATCTATTTGCCCTTCAATTGGCCGCACTTCTACTGTCGGATCCAGCAATCCGGTAGGACGGATGATCTGCTGAACCATTTCTGGCGTATGTTCGAGTTCATATGGTCCCGGAGTTGCCGAAACGAATATGGATTGATGTACCTTTTTTTCAAATTCTTCAAATCTTAGCGGGCGGTTATCTTTTGCAGACGGCAGACGGAAGCCATGATCGACGAGCACTTGCTTCCGCGCTTGATCTCCATTGAACATTCCGCGGATTTGCGAAAGGGTTACGTGTGATTCATCCACGACCAATAAGAAGTCCTCTGGAAAGTAATCCATTAAAGTATATGGTGTCGCACCTGAGGGACGAAGGGTTAAATGGCGGGAATAGTTCTCGATCCCTGAACAAAAGCCCATTTCCCGCATCATTTCCAAATCATAACGGGTCCGCTGCTCCAAGCGCTGCGCTTCAAGGAGTTTTTCATCTTCCCTTAATTCCTTCAAACGCTCTTCCAGTTCCGTTTCGATATTTTGAATGGCTATCCGCATTTTCTCTTCGCGGGTTACGAAGTGGGAAGCCGGGAAAATGGCGATATGTTCTCGTTCACCAGTAATTTCACCAGTCAGGGCATCGACTTCACGGATGCGGTCAATCTCATCCCCGAAAAACTCGACCCGTACGCAATGTTCATCACGTGAAGCCGGGAAAATTTCGACCACGTCGCCGCGAACGCGGAAGGTCCCCCTTTGGAAAGCAATATCATTCCTCTCATATTGAATATCAACGAGTCTGTGCAGCAAGGCATTCCGGTCTATTTCCATGCCTGTTCGGAGGGAAACAATCATCTCCCGGTACTCTTCAGGGGAACCGAGTCCATATATGCACGAAACGCTGGCAATGATGATGACATCTTTCCTTTCGAACAAAGATGAGGTTGCCGAGTGACGCAGTTTATCGATTTCATCATTGATGCTTGCATCTTTTTCGATGAATGTATCCGTGGATGGAACATAAGCCTCTGGCTGGTAGTAATCATAATAGCTAACGAAGTATTCAACGGCATTATTAGGGAAGAACTCTTTGAACTCACTGTAAAGCTGCCCTGCCAACGTTTTATTGTGGGCAATGACAAGAGTCGGTTTGTTGATTCTTTGAATCACATTGGAAACGGTGAACGTTTTACCTGTCCCCGTTGCCCCCAACAACGTCTGCATTTCCTTGCCTTCCTTAATCCCTTCGACCAGCATTTCAATCGCTGCCGGTTGATCTCCTTGAGGAGAGTATTTTGAGACTAACTCAAACTTATCCTTCACCAAGCATAGCCTCCTATTGAAATATTTTTATATGAAAACGGGGACATGCCTATATCCCTTCTATTTATTCCGGTTTAATAAAGCATATATACACATTCTACCACAATAGCCTTAAAACAAACCAGCAATAAGCGAACATCCATTCTATTTTTGCTTTATGGACTTCATGATTTGTTGAGGGGAATGACATGTTTGAGTACAAAAAAAGCACCTTTGGTGTCAGGCGCTCTTGGATGTACGTTTCATCATTCTTTTTGATAACCAAAATCCCACTGTCAGGGATAAGGCATCGACGATGATCAATAAGTTCGTATGCGTATAACCTTTATATGCGGAAGCTGTAATCAAGGCAACAGTTAAAACAAGGCCCACGACATTGTTATAGGTGACTCTTGAAAATAGCATGACAAGTAGACAAGGAAGGAAAAGGGCAGAAAGAATTTTAATCATTTTTTCATCTCCTTTATAAGAGAAAAATAGAGTAGTTTCAGTTTAAATGATTATCAAGTTTTTTGCCAATCAATTTCCTACTTGATTTTCAAGGCATCATTAGAAGAACATTCAACACATCCTCCAATTATGCCCATAAAAAAAAGAGGCAAACCCCTTTAAAGGGAAGTTTGCTTCTTTTCAGCCCAATCAATATGGATCCGCTTCATGTCCTTTTCTAGCGGCATCCTCAGTGTTATCCGTCCCGCCCAGAGGTTTTGAAGAATCCGTATGTTCAGAAGCCGCGGCCAGTCCCTCTTTCAATCTGCGGCCATACTCTTCATCGGCCTCTTCGGCAAGAGCTATCATTTTTACTTGAATGCGCTTGTCGGCAGGAGCCAATGCCGCCACTAAATTGGAAATTAAATCGTCTTTTTCCCAATCCTCGAATTCACGGAATGTTTCACCAGCCTGTTTCGTATTGTTTTGGCGATCGATTGTCTCACGAACAAGTTTCCCTTCCACCATAGGTGTATACTCCTTGCCCGTCTGCTTGGCTTCTTTCAAGCCGCCGACAGTTGATGGTTCGTAGTTGATGTGGGGGCTTTGGCTGCCTCTGCCAACTTCATATTGCATCTGTCCGCCAGTCTGATTCGTGGCTGTTGGTTTCTTTGGAGCATTAATCGGCAATTGCAGATAATTCGCACCAACACGGTGACGCTGTGTATCGGAATAAGAGAATGTACGTCCCTGTAACATCTTGTCATCAGAAAAGTCCAATCCATCCACTAGGACACCGGTGCCGAATGCAGCTTGTTCGACTTCAGTGAAATAGTCTTCAGGGTTTTTATTCAATACCATCGTACCGACATGCAGCCATGGGAACTCATCTTTCGGCCAGATTTTCGTATCATCCAGCGGATCAAAATCCAACTCAGGATGATCATCATCACTCATGATCTGTACGTTGAGATCCCATTCAGGATAGTCCCCGCGTTCGATCGCTTCATATAGATCCTGTGTGGCATGATTGAAATTCGTAGCTTGAATTTCATTTGCCTCTTGCTGTGTCAGGTTCTTGATCCCTTGTTTCGGTTCCCAGTGATACTTGACAAGCACCGCTTTCCCTTCCTCATTCACCCATTTATAAGTATTGACCCCTGACCCTTGCATCATGCGGTAGTTAGCTGGAATGCCCCATGGGGAAAACACAAAGGTAATCATATGGAATGTTTCAGGTGAACTCGAGCAAAAATCGAAAATCCTCCTGCCGTCCTGAATATTCGTGACCGGATCGGGTTTGAAGGCATGAATCAAATCCGGGAATTTCATGGCATCACGGATAAAGAAAATTTTCAGGTTATTGCCTACAAGATCCCAGTTTCCATCCTCCGTATAAAATTTAACGGCAAATCCCCTGGGATCACGTAACGTTTCCGGGGACGTCCCTCCATGAATAACAGATGAAAATCTCACGAATACCGGGGTTTTTTTACCTTCTTCCTGAAAAACCTTCGCTCTCGTATACTTTGAAATAGGCTCGTCTCCCGCTTTACCGGTCGGAACGAAATAACCATGTGCACCTGCACCACGGGCGTGCACCACCCGTTCAGGGATACGCTCCCTATCGAAGTGGCTGATCTTTTCCAGAAAATCATAGTTCTCAAGTGTACTAGGACCTCTGTTTCCTACAGTTCTAAGACTCTGGTTATTCGTTACCGGGTGCCCTTGCCTGTTCGTTAATGTTTCTTTCGATTCATCATTTGTTTTTTTGGATTTATCAGACAAAATATCCCTCCTATGTTAATGAAAGCCACAATACTATACTTTCCCCTATTCCCTATATTTCACTCTTCAATCTTCAAATTCACTTGAAATTAGTTAAATTTCCCCCTATATCGCTGATCATATATTTATGCCATTAACAACTCGTGTAAATCATATAATGATAAGAAAGCTTTGAAGCATTTAGTAGAAACATGGAGGAAGCATACCCATTTTTGTATATGAGAACAGCGCCCCATTATAATGAACTAAGGATAAAAAATTCAAAAAGCGGGGTGCCTTCATTGGACGAATCAATATTAGGAAGACTTGGCAGGATGATGACCGGAAAAACCAGTCGTTGGGTTGTCATTGCTGTATGGATAACTGCAGCAATCGCATTAACCTTCACATTGCCTGCCGTAAATGATCGAACAGCAAATAATGCCGCAGACTTGCCTGAAGACTCACCTTCTGTCGTGGCTGATGAACTTATTAAAGAAGAGTTTCCAAAATCCTCTGGATTACCTGCCCTCCTTACATGGCATCGGGAAAGTGGACTGACAAAGGCCGACTTGGCTGAAATCCAGTACCTTTCCAAAGAACTGACAGATAACCCATTGACACAGCAATCTTTTTTACCGCCGCTTCATGAAATTCCGTTGCCTGCTCTTCAAGGATCGGTTTCAGAAGATGGAACGACTTTCGTACAGCCGCTTTTCTTTAAAGAAAAGACCGAGACTGAAATTCTCGAAAAAAATCTTGAAAGCATTAATGAGCAAGTATCGGAACGCATTGGATCGGATCCATTCAAGGTCCCGACCGATTCAGATGAATTATCCCTTCGAGTGACAGGCCCTGTAGGGATATCAGTCGATGCAACGGGTTTATTTTCAGGTGCTGATTTCAAATTGCTTTTAGCGACAGTAATACTTGTACTTGTCGTATTATTACTCATTTACCGCTCTCCGCTTTTAGCCATAATTCCTTTAATCGGAGTAGGCTTCGCATATATTGTCACAAGCCCGATCCTTGGCTTCATGGCAGATCATGGTTGGATTACAGTCGATTCACAGGCCATTTCAATCATGACCGTATTATTATTCGGTGCCGGAACGGATTATTGCCTATTTTTAATTTCTCACTACAGAAGTGAATTAAGGAATCATGAAAGCAAACGGAAAGCCATGATTGCCGCATTTAAAGATTCATCAGGCGCCATTGCGATGAGCGGGCTAACGATCGTCATCTCCCTGCTAACATTGCTTGTAGCCAAATACGGAGCCTACCACCGTTTCGCTGTACCATTCAGCTTGTCGATTTTAATCATGATGCTGGCAGCTTTGACACTTGTACCGGCATTGCTTTCTGTATTCGGAAGGGCTTCCTTCTTCCCAATCGTCCCGCGTACACCTGAAATGGAAGAAGCACGGGCCAAGAAAAAGGGAAAAGCAGCCAAAAAGCATAAATACGGCCGCATTGGTAAATGGATTGGTCATATCGTCACGACTAAGCCATGGACTGTCATTCTTACATGCCTGATCATCTTCAGTGTTTTGGCTGGATATTCTTCACAAATAAAATATTCATATGATATTCTCTCTTCCTTCCCTGAAGATATGAACTCCCGTGAAGGCTATTCTGTCATTTCCGACTCGTACTCACCGGGAGAACTGGCACCAGCCACAGTGGTTATCGATACGGATGGTGAAGATATCGATTTAGCGCCGGCATTAGAGAGGATGAATATTGTTGAAAATGTTGCCGATCCAGTCATAAGTAAATCCAATAAAGATCTGCAATCCTATGAGATCACGTTCAACTTGAACCCATATGCTATCGAGGCCATTGATTCCATTCCGGAAATCCGCAAAATGGCGGAGAGAGAATTGAAGGCCGCCAATATATCTTCCGTTGATGAAAAGGTTTGGGTTGGCGGGCAGACTGCGACTCAATTCGATAAAAGGGATACCGTCAAATCCGATGAATTCATGATCATCCCGATCATCATCGTCCTGATTTTCCTACTCCTTTTAGCCTACTTGCGATCTGTGACAGCCATGGTGTATTTAATGGGGACAGTCATTCTCTCATTCTTTGCAGCTATGGGGTTAGGTTGGATTATCCTGCATTATTTCATGGGTGTCGATGCGATAGAGGGGACAATTCCACTTTATTCTTTCGTATTCCTGGTCGCACTTGGAGAGGATTATAACATTTTCATGGTTTCAAGCATTTGGCGTAAGAAAGAAACGATGCCAATCAAGCAGGCCATCAGAAAGGGCGTTGCCGAAACTAGCGGTGTCATCACCTCCGCCGGAATAATCTTGGCAGCCACTTTTTCCGTTCTAGCCACACTTCCGATTCAAGTATTGGTCCAATTCGGGCTCATTACCGCTCTTGGTGTGTTAATGGACACATTCATTGTGCGCCCGTTCCTTGTTCCTGCAATCACCGCCCTACTTGGCCGCCGTGCTTTTTGGCCGAGTAAAGTGACCAATCAAGAAGAGAAAGAACATGCCAATTAATATAGATAGTCTTCATGAGAAAAAACCCTGTGCCCCATAATTTCACAGGGTTTGAGTTTGTTGACAAAAGGGGTTTTACCTAAAATTTCAAAACAAAGTTGATTGGAACGGAAGGTGCGAGACTCCTGCGGGAAAAGCGCGCCGAGGAGGCTCCCGGACCGCCCGCGGAAAGCGAGTGCCTGGAGTGGAAATCGACGTTCGAGGTTTTATAAACCTTCATAAAAACTGAGACAAACTTGATTTCATCGAGTTCGTCTACAGTCTGAAACCCTGTGCCCCATAAATGCACAGGGTTTTTCATGTTTTCAAAATTAAGGAAAACTTTCAGTTGACACTATTGCTTTCACCTCTTATAATTACATTAAGTTAAGATATCTCAAATTAAAGATATATAATTTCAAGATTACTAATCAGGAGGAATAAACATGACAAATACAAAATGGACAGTCGATCCGACTCACAGTGCTATTGAATTTTCCGTAAAACATATGATGATCGCTAAAGTAAAAGGAAGTTTTAATAAGTTCGAAGCAAACATTCTAGCAAACCCATTGGATCTAACAGCTGCAGAAATCGACTTTACCGTTGATGTGGCCAGTATTGACACACGCAATGCAGACCGGGATAATCACTTGCGTTCCGCTGACTTCTTTGATGTAGAAAACAATCCTACTTTAACATTCAAATCAACAAAAATCGTGAAAACGGATGAAGATGAATACGATGTAACCGGAAATGTGACTCTTAATGGAATCACACAAGAAGAAACTTTCAACATCACCTTCGAAGGCCAAGGGAAAGATCCATGGGGAAATGAAAAAGCAGGATTTAGCGGAAAAGGGAAAGTCAAACGCAGTGATTATGGTCTAACCTATAACGCGGCATTAGAAACAGGCGGCGTACTGATCGGCGATCAAATCACGCTTACCATCGAAATCGAAGCAGCTAAAGAAGCTTAATGAAATAAAGAAGCAGCCATCCCTAGGATGGCTGCTTCTTTCTGCATGCATTTAACCCGATTTAAGAATTCCTCGTTTTATAAAGTAAATAAATGAAGTATGGTGCCCCGATACTCGCTGTGAAGACACCAGCCGGTATTTCCAAAGGTGAGAACAGGGTCCGTCCAATCAAATCCGCTACCATAACCAGGATGCCACCAAGCAAAGCTGAAGTGGGCAATAACACTCCAAAACTCGAACCAACCAGCCTTCTGGCCATGTGGGGTGCCATTAATCCCACAAATCCTATTCCGCCGGCAAAAGCTGTGGAACCACCAATCAAGGCCGTACTGATCATCAATAATGCAAACCGCTGTTTTTGGACGTGTCCCCCAAGCCCCGTTGCAAGGTCATCGCCTAGCTCCTGTAAATTAATATTTCTGGCATACAGGAAGGCAATTAATAGGAATAGCATCGTCCATGGTGCCAGTACAGCGATATTATTCCAGGTGGAGTTAGACACTGACCCCGTGATCCAAAGGTTTGCCTGGCTCGCTTGAAAAACCGGGCCAAGAATCATCATCATCGTTGTGAGTGCCTTCATTAAAGCCATCACCCCAATCCCGATCAACACAAGCCTTATCGGGGGAACTCCATTTTTCCAGGCTAAGGAATAAACAAGTAAGGCCACGACTGTCGCCCCAATGAATGCAGCTAACGGCAGCCAATTGATGCTCACTGTTAAAGAATGATTCTTATCGCTAAAAATGGCCAAGAATCCAACGACCGCTACAGTCGCTCCTCCTGTTATCCCCAAGATATCAGGCGAAGCAAGTGGATTTCGAATCATCCCTTGAAGGATTCCTCCAGCTACTGCAAGGCCCATCCCTACCAACAGGGCAACAATTATTCTAGGAAGGCGGAAAGATTGGATAACAAGCCGATCGCTCTCCGTCCCCCCTCCGATAAAGACCTGGAGGACACTTAGCGGATTTATATTCATTTCACCCACTCCAGTACTGATCACAAACACTAGCGAAGTGACTAAAAATAATATGAAAATCACGATCATAGCTTTTTTATCCATCAAGAATGATATTTTTTCATTAAACAAACGAAAGCTTTTATATGACTTCATCGACCGCTGAACCCCTTTCTGGCTATATAAATAAAGAATGGGGTCCCGATTATGGCTGTCATGACTCCAACCGGAATTTCTCGAGGCATCAGGATATACCTGGAGATGACATCGGCTGCAATCAAAAGCACCGCCCCGAAAAGTCCAGAGAAGGGAATCAACCAGCGATGATCGATGCCTACTATAGAACGGGTAAGATGCGGAACGACGATTCCTATAAAGCCAATCGGACCAGCAACCGCCACTGATCCGCCAGCGAGCAGGATGATTGCCAGCCCCAGAACCAGTTTAAGGAAAACTATATTCAGTCCAAGGCCTTTTGCAACATCTTCACCCATTGATAACACATTCATTTTACCGGACATGATCAAGGCAAGGCCCCAACCTACGACAAGATAAGGCAGGACGGCAACTAAATTGTCTAGACTTCTGCCGGAAACGGATCCGGCAAGCCAGAATAGGACTTGCTCTAAAAGAGCCTCATTAGAAACAAGAAGACCTTGTGTAAGTGAAGCTACCATGGCCGTCATGGCTGCACCAGCCAATGTCAGCTTCATCGGTGTCAAGCCGCCGCGTCCCATGCTTCCAATCATATATATGCTTATCGCGGCTATGGCCGCCCCTATGAATGAGAGCCATGTGAATACTTGAAGGTTGCTTATCCCAAAAACAGTGACCCCAGTGACAACCGCCAATCCCGCTCCGGCGTTGACCCCGAATATATCTGGAGAGGCCAGGGGGTTTTTAGTTAGCGTTTGCATCAAAACCCCGGAGATGGCTAAACTTGCACCAATTGCCGAAGCGATCAGGGCACGCGGAAGTCTGACTGATTGAATGACAATGTGTTCATTCGTCCCATTGAAATGTGTAAAAGCATCGATGGCCATTTTCCAGGTTGTATCTGTATAACCGTATACAATGCTTGAGCACAGTAAAAACAGCAGCAAAAGAATGGTAATGAACAGCCCCATCCATTTCTGCCATGTATATTTTAATAACATATCAGTTACCTTTCCAATCACGTTTGTATAGTAATATTTTACTGGTGGTAACAGGATTATGTCAATGAATTTGAGAATCATTTTCATTTATATATTGACAGAAAAGTATATTCATTTTATGATGATGCTGTTAAGTGCGAATGATTATCATTTGCTGAAAAATTGGGAGGGGTACATAGATGTTTAAAGTTAAGTCATTATTAACGATTTTTACAATATTTGCAGTCTTTCTTCTAGCAGCTTGCGGGAATTCGGATGATAAAGCCGATGGAAATAAAGCTGAAGACAAGAAAGAGGATAAAAGCTACACAATTGAGCATGCCATGGGCACTACCGAGTTGAAAGAAACGCCTAAAAGAGTGGTCGTTCTAACAAATGAAGGCACTGAGGCATTGCTTGCTTTAGGAATTAAACCTGTTGGTGCCGTTCAATCATGGCTTGGTGACCCTTGGTACGACCATATTAAAGATGATATGGATGGGGTCGAAGTTGTTGGTGTTGAACATGAAGTTAACTTAGAAAAAATCGCATCACTGAAGCCTGACTTGATTATCGGAAGCAAGATACGCCAAGAAGCTGTTTATGATAAATTAAATGCGATCGCCCCTACCGTTTTCTCGGAAACGCTAAGAGGAGATTGGAAAGAAAACTTTAAACTTTATGCAAAAGCCTTGAACCTTGAAGAAAAAGGTAACGATGTAATTGCAGAATTCGATAAACACACAGAAGATCTTAAAGCTAAATTGGGTGATAAAGTAAATCAAGAAGTTTCCATTGTTCGTTTCATGGCTGGAACTACTCGTATTTATTACACAGATTCATTCTCTGGAGTGATTTTCGATCAATTAGGATTTAAACGTGCAGAACAACAGAAGGAACTTTTCACTGCAGATAATAAATTAGGTAACCTTGCCATTGAGGTTGGGAAAGAAGTCATCCCTAAAATGGACGGAGATATTCTTTTCTACTTCACTTACGCTCCTGAAGGGGACAAACAAGCCCTAAGCACAGCAAAAGAATGGACTAATGATCCACTTTGGAAAAACCTTGATGCAGTCAAAAATGGAAATGCCCATGAGGTTAGCGACGCAATATGGAATACAGCTGGCGGAGTAATTGCAGCTAATAAAATGCTGGACGATATAGAAAAGATCATGCTTGAAAAGTAATATAGAATAAAAGGCCTTTCTCGATATAATTCGAGAAAGGCCTTTTATTTTATATGAATGTGTCATTAACCCACTTGTCCGCTTTCCTTTAATTGATCGTCTACGAACAAGATGCCCAATTCGTAATGCTCCCCGTCAAAAAGAGCTCTTTGCACAAAACGAATCTGTTCATTATTATCGATGACCTCAAGCTTACAATGTGCCCGGTTTATTTGTAGCGCCCTGTATAACTCTTCTTCTTCCCTGACGACGACCCCATTTATTTTCGAAATGACCTCGCCTTTTTGCAACCCCATTTTATCTGCCGGAGATTGAGGGATAACGCCTAAGATCTGGACACCCAGCTTACTTTTCGAAAAATAAAAAGGAAGCTTTTGATCCATTGCCTTTTGGGTATAGTGCAGGAATTCACGACCAAGGATTGCTAAAACAGCCGTTATGATTGCCAATGGAGGGTACCAGTAACCAACTGCCGCTAACAGCGTAATCACAATTCCCAATGCCCCTACCTTTTTGCCTTGCGCCCTAATGGCCAGTTCCGGAAGCGTCCCATGAACTTTTTGCTTAAAGCCGATTAAAATGGGCAGTACGATCGGCGATAGGGACATGTCCCCGATTGAAAAAACCGGATACCATTCGAAAGGCACTGGAAGCTGTCCTCCAGGAATCAAAACGAACATGGGAATTAGCCAGATTCGCTGTGAAACATACACACCTATCGGCTGCCCCCTCTTGGATACCTCCAACTGAGGAGAGACCTTTTCACTTCCTTTGCCAGCAATCAAAAACCCTTCAGCAATCAGTAATAACCCTATCAAAATAACAAGTGTCGGATATACGGACCGATCCAGCTGATTAAAGGCATCCTGAAATAAAGTCAGCTGGATTTCACTATCATATAAAAAGAAAAGGATAAAGAAGGTGAGTCCCACTGTATAAACGGGGGAAACAAACCTCTTTTTCATGGATAGCATGGACAAAACCGTAACCACTGCCATGATGAACAGAGCCGCCAAAGGAATGGCCAGTCCAGTAGCCAGCGTGAGGAAGGAAAGGATCAATCCCCATATCAAACCTTGAGGTAACATGGAACGCAGCTCCATGGAAAAACTGTAAATCTTCGTATTGAAATCATGGCGTTCCCGTTTAACGCGAAGATAGCCGATGAATAAACAATAGGCAATCGAAACATAAAGCAAAGGATGAAGGAAGAGTTTTCCTAATCCCATTAAGCATGCAGTCAGCCAATCCGTTGTCAATTTCTTTCCACCATCCTCAAAAGTAATCAAAATTTTGTCAAATTTCGTTCTGGTCAGTTATCTCCTATTCTATCAAAAATGTAACCTTCATGCCTATTAAGATGCAGAAAAAGTAGCTTTATCTTAAGTTTCCCCTATACTGCCTTCATGTTCGCAGGCGGGTCTCGATCAAATGCAAAAGAGGCACCGCTCCAAGGGGAACGGTGCCATCAATTTATTTCACTAAATAATTCAAAGCCGTGCGTAACTGTATATCATTATCTTCATCCTGGATCTTATCCAGAATGGCGGATTCCAGATGTGCTGCGGTTTTAGCGTCCAGTTTACCAGTCACATCAAGGCCAAATTGTTTTTGGAATGCTTTTACTGCGATTTCTGTACTCCAGTCATAATATCCATCCTCACGACCCGGTTCAAATCCAAGTCCTTTCAGAATGCTTTGGGCATATTGGATTTGTTCATCATTCATATCCCGCTGCAACACCTTCTCAACGGACAGCTGATGTGCATCAAAATACTCCGGTTGTTCCACTTTGATTGTCGGTTTGATCCCTTTTTTATGGATCCAGTTCCCTGAAGGCGTCAGCCACTTATATAACGTAAGTTTAATCTTACTGCCATCACCCATTGGTACAGCTTGCTGTACTGTACCTTTCCCGAAGGTCTTCTCACCGACCAATGGATAGCCTCCCGCCTCTTGCATCGCGCCAGCCAGGATTTCCGAGGCTGAGGCGCTGCCTTTATCCGTCAAGACGGCAATGGGATAACTTTTCGCTTTCTTAAGACTTGTAAAAAACGATTGTGTTTCTCCCGTTCTTTCCGCAATTTGCAAATAGGGTTTGTCTTTCGTGATAAACTCGCCAAGAATCGTTTCCACACTGGAAAGAAGGCCGCCTGGATTGCCGCGTACATCTATGACCAAGCCCTTGATTCCCTGCTTTTCCAGCTCCTTCAACTGCTTTTTGAAATCAGTCGCAGTATTTTCCGAGAATGTGGTCAACTCGATATAACCGATTTGCTCTCCGGCGACTTCCTTAATTGATGAAAATACGGTATCCAACGGGATTTCGGCACGCACCATATTGAATTCAAGAGGATTATCCACCCCGGACCGCTTTATTTCCATTTTGACGGGTGATCCTTTTTCGCCACGGATTTTCAGGCGTGTCTCATACAGATCCAAACCTTCTACACTCTCACCATTCACCTTAAGGATTTGATCTTTCGGCTTTAATCCTGCTTTTTCAGCTGGCGAATCTTTGTAAGGAGAAACAATGATGACCTTACCATCTTCCATTCCGATTTCAGTCCCAATCCCTTCAAAAGAGGAGTCCAAGGTTTCATTAAATTGCTTAGCGGTCTCCTTGTCCATATATACGGAATAAGGATCTTTCAACGCTGACAGCATGCCTTGGATGGCACCCTCGACCAGGCTGGAACCGTCCACCTGTTCTACATACTGACTTACGATCAAACCGTAAGCTTGTTCAACTTTTGCCCATTCCTTATCCTTTGATATTACTTGGCTTTCATCCTTTGCTTCATTCTTGACCGGAAGGCTTGTCCAATATATGCCCCCCACTGCTCCAATGGCTAGTGACATGATGATTGCTAGAGGAAGTACCCATTTTTTGACCATATTTATCCCCATTTCTGACCTGATATGTATTTCACTATATGAAGGGAATGGAAAGAATATGCTTATAGAAAATGGACACCATACAAAAAAAACAGACAAGGAATTTATCCCTGTCTGTTTTTCCAATGTATTGGGTATTAAATATTTATATAGTTTAATGGATTAACAGCATTTGACTTGCTATAATTCCATGGGCCTTTATGTAGCTCAAAGTGTAAATGCTGACCAAAGGAATGTCCTGTGTTACCCATGATGCCAACTTGTTGACCTTTGGCAACTACAGCACCTTCGCCTACTTGTCTAGAACTTAAGTGTGCATACACAGTAGTCCATTGCTGACCGCTAATTGAATGTGTAACAAAGACGACGTTACCGTATGTACTTGAGAAGTAAGAACGGCTTACGACTCCGTCGGCTGCCGCTACAACTGGAACCGTTCCGCTAGCAGCTATATCGATGCCGGCATGCTGTTTATTCCAACGTTCACCCATTGTTGAAGATACATATCCTGCACTTGGTCTAGTGAAAGTACCAGATGATACAGCTGGCGCTTGACTTACATTAGACGCAGAAGGTGAAGGTGATGATGATGTTGAACTGTTGCTTTTTGCACTATATCCTGAAGAAGTGGATTGTTTTTTTGATTCGGATGCTTGTGATGCTGCTTGTGCTGCAGCTTGCGCAGCTTCTTGCTCTGCACGTTTTTTCGCTTCGGCTGCCGCTTTTTTACGAGCTGCTTCCAATTCGGCAAGACGTTGATGCTCTAAGCTGATGGCTGATTTGATCGCTTTTTCTTGAGCCGCAAGATTCGCTTTTTCTTCCTCTAGACCCATCTTCTCATGTTCATGCTTTTCAGTTTGTTGCTTTAATTTCTTAACCAAGGCATCCTTTTCTTGCTTCTGCTGTTTTTGTTGCTTTTGAATTTCCAATAGTTCAGCTTTTGCCACTTCTAAACTGGCAAGCTTCGTTTCAACGGCTTTTTGCTTTTCTTCCAGTTCTTTTTTATCCAGCTCATGCTGCCTTAAAATATCGCGGTCGGCTTCAGCGATTGTCGCTACAGCTCCGACACGGTCAACTAAATCCCCAAAACTGGATGATCCGAATAATACTTCAAGGTAGTTCACGTCCCCGCCAGTCTCCTGGAAAGAAAGGGCCCTTTCCTTCAATACTTCATTACGTTTGGCGATCCGCTCTTTAATTACTTTAATCTCTTCTTTCAATGCCTCGATTTCTTTTTTCGTTTGAGTAATTTCAGCATTTTTAGCATCGATCTTTTTTGCGGACTCGTCAATTTTCGCTTCAATGGCAGCGATTTGATCTTCTGCTGTCATTTGCTTATCCTGCAGGTTATCGATTTTCTTTTCCGTTTCAGAAATATTCGATTCAACACCCGAACGTTTTTCCAGGATGGATTCTTTCTGTTTTTCTAAATCCGAAATCGACTCAGCATAAACCGAAGGTGCCGCTAGAATGCTTCCCAACCCGATCATGATGGAGGCATTCATGGCAATGATATTTTTTTTCAACGTTTCATTTCCCCTTTCAACCCGTTACATACATGCTTTGTAACGTCTCTCTATGTCTGGCTTCTTTTGGCTTTCGAGTAAAGATATACTTTTATACTTTCAAGAACTTCCTGACGGACATCAAGCTGCCCCATATCCCGATAACGGCACCAATTACGATGAGGATGGCCGAAACTTGATAAATAAACGGGTTTGCAGGCAGGAAATCTATGAATTTGAACGTAATCTGCGGTGCTGCATATTTATATAGATTGTAGTAGAGTACTGCAATCAGACCTATCGGAATGATGGAACCGAGGATTCCCAACCAGAGGCCCTCTAAGAAGAATGGCCAACGGATGAACGTATTCGTCGCCCCTACCAACCTCATGATCTCAATTTCTTTTCTTCTGGCTACAATGGTAATTTTAATCGTATTCGAAATCAGGAACATTGCAGTAAATAGTAAGCCTACAATAAGAACGATTCCTATGTTTCTAGCAATATTAACAAAGCTGAATAGTTTCTCGACGTAGCCTTGTCCATATTTAACACTTTGGATATACTCCATACCTTCGATCTTTTTTGCCACCTTGATGACATCTTGCGGGGATTTCGTTTTGATGATATAAACGTCCCTTAATGGGTTATCTTGTTCAAATGGTTTAAAAGCATCACCATTATCTCCTAAATCATCTATTAAATTAGTAAGCTCTTCATCTTTTGGAGAGAAAATCACTGATTCAATGCCGTTCATCTCCGTTATTTGCTTACCGATAGCTTTTATATCGTCATCATTCGCCGCATTATCAATATGTGCCCGAACTTCGACATCTTTCTCCACATTTCCCGCGATATGATTTAAATTCATCATGAGCACTAAAAAGACGCCAACCAATGTTAGAGTGACCGTTACTGCACTGACTGAAGCAAACGTCATCCATCCATTACGGCCAATATTTTTAAAACTTTCACGGAAGTGACGGAGCAATGTTCTAAATTTCATATCCGTAATCACCTCGATGTTCATCGCGTACTATTTTTCCACTTTCAATGGCAATGACACGTCGTTTAATATTGTTGACGATGTCCCTATTATGAGTGGCCATGACAAGCGTAGTTCCGCGTTTATTAATTTCTTCAAATATGTTCATAATTTCCCATGATGTTTCAGGATCAAGATTACCTGTAGGCTCGTCGGCTATGACTACCTTAGGGTCATTGACGATCGAACGGGCTATTGCAACCCTTTGCTGCTCCCCACCGGATAACTCTGAAGGAAGCATCCTCGCTTTATGTTTAATGCCAACCAGATCGAGAACTTCCATGACTCTCTTTTTGATTTCTTCTGGTTCCTTTTCAATAACTTCCATGGCAAAAGCAACATTTTCATATGCAGTGAATGTTTGAAGGAGTTTAAAATCTTGGAATACCATACCGATATTACGGCGGAATAGAGGAACTTTCGAATTACGGATACTTGGCAGGCTAAGGCCATTGACCAAGATATTACCGCTTGTAGGCTTTTCTTCCCTATACATCATTTTGATGAAGGTCGATTTTCCGGCACCGCTCGGACCCACTACATAAACGAACTCGCCTGCCTTTATTTTCACATTGATTCCATTAATGGCAATTACGCCATTTGGATATGTCTTTTTCACATCTATCATTTCTATCATTCTAAAACCACCTAATTTGCTTGGATTATCACTATGTACCAACAGCTTTTTCGACAATTTTCACTGAAATCTGACAGGAATCTCTCTTACTTGAGCACAGAAACATTATAACATCATATTTTGTCAAATTAAGCATAAAAAATATTACAGTTTCATTTCAGTTAGACATATATCAACATCTATGTAATAATTCCAGGATTTGATTGCTTGATAAGGGATTAAATGTGAGTTGTTTCGAGGTTTTAAAGGAGGCTAAAACGTCCTGCTAGAGCAGGACGTTTCGTCTATCATTACTTATGTCCAGCAAGCCATTCAGCGACCATGCTCGCTTCCTTGCCCTGGATTATACCTTTTGGCATTCCACCTTGGCCATTCGCAATGACTTTTTCGATGTCTTCTTTCGAAAGCTTAGAACCGACCTTCGTTAAATTCGGTCCCACGCCGCCTTCAAGATTCACTGCATGACAACTTGAACATTTGTTTTCATAAATTTTAGCGGCATCACCGGCACCTGCCGTAGTCGTTTCATTATTTTCACTTGCAGGCTCTTTATCTGCAGCATCATCATTCCCACCGCATGCAGCCAAGGCCAAAGAAGTACCCAAAACTAAGGCTAACCATTTCACTTTCATTGAATTTACCCCCTCTGATTTATACCAGCACAAGAACATTATACCAATTTCATTCCAGTTTAAAACCCTCCCCGAGTACCTCCGATGCGTCCATTACAATTACAAACGCTTTAGGGTCAACGAGTTTCACCAATTGTTTCAATTTGGTGAATTCCGACTGGTCTATTACGCACATCAAAATTGGACGAGTATCATCCGTATAGCCGCCATACCCGGATATGCCTGTTACACCCCGGTCAAGCTCATGTATGATAGCATCCCTTACTTCCTTTTCTTTATTCGTGATAATTAATGACATCTTCGAACGGTTCAATCCAATTTGGACGAGGTCAATCGTCTTGCTTGTCGCATATAACCCTATTAATGCATAAAGCCCTTTTTCAATATCAAAAACGATGGCAGCACTTAAAACGATGATTCCATCAATGACAGCAACACAGGTCCCTAATGACAGATGGGTATACTTATGGAAAATCTGTGCCGCCAAATCGGTCCCCCCTGTGGAACCCTTCCCGCGAAAGACGATCCCCAGCCCAAGTCCGACCATCATCCCCCCGCAAATCGAACCAAGCAATGCATCATTCGTCCATGCATCCCAATCCTTTGTCAGAAATACCACTAAAGGCAAAAACAAGGTTCCAATCAGGCTTTTGGCTCCGAAATGTCTTCCAAGGATAATAAGCCCCGCAATGAACAAAGGGATATTAAACCCCCAAAGAACGTAGGCCGGCTCCCAACCGAGAGTTGAATCGAGAATCGTGCTAATCCCGCTGACCCCTCCGGATGCAACCTGGTTAGGAAGTAAGAATACATTAAAACCAATGGCAATTATGGCCGAACCGACAATCACCAATCCATACTCCATTAACTTTAGAATTAAAGGGTGCTTCTGCTCCAGGTATCTTTTCTTCATTTTGCATATGTCTCCTCGAACCATCATTATTATCTAGTATTGGCCGAATGAGGTAGAGCATCCCTTTTCAATCCTGTAAATGTCAGCCAGAAGATTCGTTAAAAAGGAAATCATAAAAAAGCCGGACCGGGAAACCGGTCCGACTGGCTGATCTTATAATTTTGAACGCAAGTAAGCATCAATGAACATATCGATATCCCCATCCATGACCGCTCCCAAGTTTCCGGTCTCCGCACTGGTACGGTGATCTTTAACCATGGAATACGGGTGGAAAACATAAGAACGAATTTGGCTGCCCCAGCCAATTTCCTTTTGTTCACCACGGATTTCATCCAAATCCGCTTGTTGCTGTTCAATTTCACGTTGATACAATTTGGCTTTCAGCATATTCATGGCCTGGGCCTTGTTTTTGATTTGAGATCTCTCGTTTTGGCACGTTACCACGGTGTTCGTAGGTATATGGGTGATCCGGACTGCGGAGTCCGTTGTATTGATATGCTGACCACCTGCACCACTTGCCCGGTACGTATCGATTTTCAAATCTTCCGTGCGTATTTCTATATTGATCGTCTCATCGAATTCCGGCATGACTTCACATGAAACGAATGAAGTATGGCGTCTCCCCGAGGAATCGAAAGGAGAAATCCGGACAAGACGGTGTACCCCTTTTTCCGCTTTCAAATAACCATAGGCGTTATGGCCTTTGAAAATTAAAGTGACACTCTTGATTCCAGCTTCATCACCTGGAAGGTAATCAAGGGTTTCCACTTTAAAGCCTCTTTTTTCACCCCATCTTGTATACATACGAAGCAGCATGGAACCCCAATCCTGGGACTCCGTTCCGCCTGCACCAGGATGCAGTTCAAGAATGGCATTTTTTGAGTCATATTCTTCACTTAGTAAAAGTTGAAGTTCAAAGTCATTCATCTTTTGTGAAAGAATCGTGATTTCTTCTTCCAGCTCAGCCAAAAGTTCTTGATCATTCTCCTCTTTCACTAATTCATATGTCAAATCCAGATTTTCATATGATTCATTCAGATCGGACAATTGATTGACTTGTTCTTTCAAAGCATTCGTTTCATTGATGACAGTTTGGGCTTTTTGCTGATCATTCCAAAAATCGGGATGTGTCATCTCATTTTCAAGCTGTGCGATTCGTGCCTCTTTTTCATCTAAGTCAAAGAGACCCCCTAAAGTCCGTTAATCGTTGCGCTGTCCGTTCAAGTTCATTTCTTATTTCTGCTAATTCCATTTCTCTTCACCTCATTAAGTATGTTAAAAAAAATCCCTGAAGAGGGATTCGCTTCATTACAAATAAACCTCTTCAAACTATATGCAAATATATTGCTTTATGCAAACTAAACATGAAAAGAGGCGGCAAGCTTTACACTTAACCGTCTCATAATCATTATACACCTAACTTTAGCCTAAATTGCCATGGCAATTCTTATATTTTTTACCGCTGCCGCATGGGCATAATGCGTTTCGGCCAACGTCTTCCTTTTTACGGGCAGGGGCTTTTTTCACTTTTCCCCCGTCTTCTTCCTTCGGATTGACCGCTTGTCCTTTTATGACTTCCTTACGCTCCAAATTGTTGCGGATTTCAGCCTTCATGATGTATTTGGCGACTTCATCTTCCATTGAAGCAATCATGGATTCAAACATTGCGAAACCTTCAGATTGATATTCACGTAACGGATCGATCTGGCCATAAGCACGAAGGTGGATCCCTTGGCGCAATTGTTCCATCGCATCAATATGGTCCATCCACTTACTATCGACTGCACGAAGAACGATTACTTTTTCGAATTCACGCATTTGTTCTTCAGATAGCTCTTCTTCTTTTTGGTCATAGCTTTCTTTCACTTTTGCTAAAATGAACTCAACCAATTCCGATTCATTTTTCCCTTCCAAATCAGCTACAGTGATTGAACCCTCATTGAATAGGTTACCATTCAGGTAGTCGACAAGGCCTTGTAAATTCCAGCCTTCCTCATCGCCCATTGGTGCAAACGCGACAACATTTCGCTGGATGGATGCCGTAATCATCGTTTCGACGATTTCACGTAAGTTCTCGCTTTCCATGACATCAAAACGCTGTTTATATATAATTTCCCGTTGTTGACGGAGAACATCATCATACTGCAGTAATTGCTTACGTGAATCGAAGTTATTGCCTTCGACCCGTTTCTGTGCGGATTCAACGGCCCTTGTCACCATTTTACTTTGAATTGGCTGGGAATCATCCATACCAAGGCGTGCCATCATGTTTTTCATGTTATCCGAACCGAAGCGGCGCATCAATTCATCTTCCATTGATAAATAGAATTGAGTGACCCCTGGGTCTCCCTGACGGCCGGACCGACCACGCAGCTGGTTATCTATACGCCTGCTTTCATGACGTTCCGTACCGATTACAGCAAGGCCTCCAAGCTCCTTGACACCTTCACCAAGCTTGATATCCGTACCGCGCCCTGCCATGTTCGTAGCAATCGTAACTGAGCCTTGATTACCTGCATTCAAAATGATTTCCGCTTCACGCTCATGGTTCTTGGCATTCAAAACATCGTGAGGGATTCCTTTTTTGGATAAATAGGCAGATATGACTTCAGATGTTTCGATGGCAACCGTACCGACAAGCACAGGCTGGCCCTTTGTATAACGCTCGGCGATGTCTTCCACAACAGCCTTGAATTTCCCATCAGTTGTCGCGTATATAAGGTCTGCCCTGTCATCCCTAATAATATTCCTGTTTGTCGGGATCGCAATGACATTCATATTATAAATATTGCGGAATTCCTCTTCTTCCGTTTTGGCTGTACCGGTCATACCTGAAAGTTTTTCATACATCCTGAAATAGTTCTGGAATGTAATCGTCGCAAGAGTCATGCTTTCATTTTGAATTTCAAGTCCTTCTTTCGCTTCGATCGCCTGGTGGAGACCTTCACTGTAACGGCGGCCTTTCATCAAACGGCCAGTGAATTGGTCAACGATGACTATCTCGCCTTCCTGGACCACATAATCCACATCCAAATGCATGGAAACATGCGCCTTTAACGCCTGATTGATATGATGATTCAAAGTAACGTGATTAATATCGAACAAATTATCGATATTAAACGCTTTTTCAGCTCGATTCATCCCATCTTCCGTGAGCTGAACACCTTTTGTCTTTTCATCATATGTGTAGTCCGTTTCTTTTTTTAAGGTTCTCACAAATGCATTGGCCTGGATATAAAGCTGAGCCGATTTTTGTGCGGAACCGGAAATGATCAATGGCGTTCTCGCCTCATCGATCAAAATCGAATCGACCTCATCAATGACAGCGAAGTGCAGCGGGCGCTGTACCATTTGTTCTTTATATAACACCATATTGTCACGAAGATAATCAAAACCTAACTCATTATTCGTACTGTACGTAATATCCGCATTGTACGCCGCCTGCTTTTCTTCTTTAGAATGACTGTTCAAATTCAATCCGACGGTCAAACCAAGGAAATCATACAATACACCCATCTCGGTGGCATCACGGTGTGCCAGGTATTCATTGACAGTAACGACATGTACGCCTTTACCGGTAAGCGCGTTTAAATAAACAGGCATGGTGGATGTTAAGGTTTTACCTTCCCCTGTTTTCATTTCGGAGATATTTCCATCATGAAGGGATGCCCCACCCATGATTTGAACACGGTAAGGATATAAGCCCAGAGCACGCTTTGCACCTTCACGCGCAACCGCAAAAGCCTCGACAAGCAAATCATCCACGGTTTCCCCATTTTGATAACGCTCTTTAAACTCTTCCGTTTTGGCACGCAACTGTTCATCCGATAGTGCAGCCGTCTCATCAGCGAGTGCTTCGACCTGATCGGCGATTTTTTCTAAACGTTTGATTTCTCGCTTATTCGGATCAAAAACTTTATTTAATATATTAAGCATTCAATAACGCTCCTCTATTATGGTAATGATCGTTCAATGACTAAATTCATATAAGTAAGAAGAAACACATCTTCTATTATTACTAATGCACGCTTAATTTTACCACTTCTATTCTAGAGGTACAACTTCATGTCACTTCCCTGGTATAGACCTGAATTCAATTCTTGCGAAAAACAATGGATAAATGAGGAGTAAAACTGTTAAAATAGAAGGAAGTATAAAAAATATGTTGCAAACTCCCCACTATTCCATATGCAAACGAAAATTACCCATAACCTTCCATCACTGGATGATGTGTCCTCTCTAGCGATAGCATGTCAAGGTAATCCAACCTTACAGGCGTCATGTTTTGAATGATAAGGTGGGCTACTGAAACTTAATAGCGGAAGATAAATAGAACATGTTTCGAGGTGGTATTGATGATTGGTGAACGTGTAAAAAAACTGCGAGAAGAAAAGAAAATGTCGATGACTGAACTTGCCGATAAAGCGGGTGTGGCAAAGTCTTATTTAAGTTCGCTCGAGCGGAACTTACAAACGAATCCTTCTATTCAATTTCTTGAAAAAATCTCCGCCGTACTTAACATTCCTGTTGATGCCCTGCTTTATGATGCACCAAATAAGGAAACCTTGGACACTGACTGGATGAAAATCGTTGAGGAAGCCATGAATTCGGGTGTTTCGAAACAACAATTCAGGGAATTCATCGAGTTTAATAAATGGAGAAAAGATAAAGAAGAGTAGAGTGGTAGTGCACTAGTTTACCTACATAATCCTGAAGAATACAGTTTGAATAAGCTAGACTCGCCAGAATCTCAAGGAGAAATAAACCCTATAAACAGCTAATGAATCGAACCACTGTTTATAGGGATGTTCTCAATCTTGTTCGAAACCTATTTTCCATCCTTCTCCTCAAAAGTTACCTCAAGGCTTGCCCTTTTCAAAAAAGCACTGATTTCCTCTTTTTTGAAACCCAAGCTCCTTGCTTCTGAAATCAATTTCACCCATTCTTGATCCATTGCCACATTAGCCACCTCTCCTACCTCCTAAAATACTCTTTGTATTTCAGGCAGACCAGCCATCATAGTCACAAGGACCTTAGGCCTGTGCCTTTGCGCCCTAATCTTTCAATAAGTTTGCCTTTGTCATGGTATTTATTACCAATACATTAATTGTAATCATATTATAACGGATACACACTCCATATATTGCTATTTTATGTCGGTAATCCACATAAATGCAAAAACTTTCATCCGACAAAATATTACAATATTAGGAAAATTTATAGTTATGGCAATTTATCATAAACTAATTCAATTTCGTTTTTTTGTATAGTAGTAATTATTGCTCTTCTTCATATTTCGTTGGGGTGTATTGATTCTCTCAATTATAAGTGCATCGAGGGCTTTTTGCGCAGTTAAATCCTCACCGCAGGTCAGGCAAAGCCACTTTCCATATGTTGCACTGCTAAAAGAAGACCTATGGCATGTATGGCAATTCTTTTGATACAAATTATCCAACCCCTCTGCACCTTAATCAAATTGTATTTTTATAATTATTTAGTTGTTCTTTTTAAAGAACCAACAATTCGAGAATAGTGCAAAAGTTAGAGGTATTAAAATAGGCAAAAATGCCTATTAATCTTAATAAAGAACATTTTTTGTTCTTTGAAATGAACTTTTGGATTTTTTAGAGAACAAAACAAGCAGTCGTTTTTTCCTATTCAACAGCCAACGAATTCTATCAAAAAAGCACAACCCAGAGGCTGGGTTGTGCTTTTGATCTAAGATTAATATTTAACTAGGTTCAATCAATCCATAGCGTCCATCTTTTCGGCGGTACACCACGTTTGTTGTATTAGTATCCGCATTCGTGTAAACGAAGAAACTGTGACCAAGCATATTCATTTGTAAAATCGCTTCTTCACTGTCCATCGGCTTTAAATCAAAGCGCTTATTGCGGACCACTTCAATATCATTATCGTCTTCGAATTCATCCACCACTTCGTCAACATCCGTATTGAAGGCGAATGCATCGGGTGTCGTAGAAAGATTGTTCCGGAACTTACGATTGACCTTCGTTTTATGTTTACGAATTTGGCGTTCAAGCTTATCATTGATCAAGTCAATGGCAGCATACATATCCGCATTTTCCTCTTCAGCGCGAAGAACCAAATTCTGCATGGGAATCGTCACTTCGACCTTAGATGTATTATTGTTCACTTTTAAATTCACTAACACATTTGCATCTGGTGTATTGTTAAAATACCGTTCTAACTTGCCAATTTTCTTTTCGACGTATTCTCGAATTGCTGGAGTTACCTCAATGTTTTCACCGCGTACGTTGTAATTCATAAAGTGAGTCCTCCTTAAATTAAGACTATACAGTTAGATTCTACAATACCCCTCCGGTTCCGTTTAGAAACACATCATGAAATATGTCGAAATAATGAAACAATTGTCGGAAGGTTTGGAAAGGGTTGATGTCTGCCCTAGCTTCATTATATCAAATGCTATGCTATAAAGAAAAAATTAAGCCTATATTATTTACAGAAAATTTAAAAACAATTAACATAAAGACCGTTTGGAATCCAAACGGTAGGGTAATCAATTTCTTTTATCATAAAACATGCCATCCACTGATAGACTTTCATACGGGTTCGTGTATTTATTGGATGATCGTTTCTTCTTATTTATTTCCTGGATATTCCGCTGTATCTCCTGCTTTTGAAGCTTCAGCAAGTGATCGACCTGTTGGTTGAGCAACATGACTGCACGGCCCAGCTGTTGCTCTTCACCAGTAAAAGGCGGTTTGATTTGAGAAAGAAGTCCATCTCGCTGATCAATCAGCTTTGTAACCCTTTCTATTTTATGATCCCGTTCTGTGATCGTGCGATCTTCCAGAACGGCAAGTAATTCAGCAGTCAAATCATGAAAGGTTCTAATCACCATTACACTTGACCGCTTTGGGTAAATTGTTTTTTCCGATTGATCTGAATTACTTCCTTCCAAGTATTCCGGAACTCAGTAACAAGTCCCTCCACTTCTTCCAAGGCAGCAACATCATTTTTCATATTCGCTTCGATCAGACGCCGGTTCATGAAATCATACATCCCCGGGAGAGCTTACATTAATGCTTTATAATGGCTGTTTGAAGTTCATCATGCTAGGGAAGAAAGCCATTGAAGCAGGAAATATCGAAGCGAAGAATACGAACATCATCAAGACGCAAAATATTATCCGCGAATTGATGGTGACGCTGAATATGGATACGGATGTATCCAAAGATATGATGAGTCTCAATTGCTGATTTAAACCGTTCCTCTCCTTCAGCTTTGCCACTTCATCAATCAATTCAGCTTTTAGCATTTCAAGGACTTCCGTATCTTCAGGTCCTGTCAGTTCCGTTACGGTATGGATGGAGGCAGGCTGTCCTACCGTTCCATTGGCTGCAAGAAATTCCTCGACTGCCCTTTCTCTTTCCTTACCCGTTTGACTGATGGCTTTAATATGCTTTTGTTCCGAAATCAGCAGGGCAGTAATCGCCTCGGTATCATTTGCTTTCAAAATGGCCGTTTTCCTTATCGCCAATTGATTGAAGCTTTTATGAAGCTTGATCAATTTTTCAAGCGATCCGATGATGTTCCGTGCAGACATTTTCCTGCCTCCTCCGCTCATAAATGAAGGACGGAAAATGGCTCCGTCCACTTCATTCAAGCTTTTTCATTGAAAATTCATTTCCGGTAAAAATCGATGAGACCCTTAGCCGTTGCTTGTGCATTCAATTTATAATTTCCTTTTTCAACTTGGATTTTCAATTCTTCCACTTTTGCTTGTCTTGCAGCAAGAATCGGAGATGATTGCTGCATTTCTTTTGCCGCTGAAGAAATTTCAACTTTATCCGAGGATTTGACCTTGGATTCTTTGATATTCCCCGTTTTATTGGCTTGTAGTTTATAAGGGTTAACACCTGTCATACCGACGTTATTGATTTTCATATTCCAGATCCTCTCCTTCGGTCGATTTTATAAATCCATTATGTTGATTCCTAACACATGAAAATGGCTCTGGACTGTGTTATTCTCCCTATCCTTATTATCGACAAGGATTGGATTTCTTTAATTGTTTCCTGTAATCTTTCCTTCGACACCCATTGTCGAATATTGTTCTCAATATCGAATATTTTAACAAATACCGCATCATGTTTCCATGATTTATCCTTTTTGATCTTCCTTCATGTAGTACGTATTTTTTTTATCATTTCCTTGAATTTCAGTCAGGCGCTTTTCCTCATTTTCAAATGCCTGCAAATCCGATCGCAGTGAATCGCCGCATTTGCCGCATAACCTTCCACTCTTGATGTTAGCGCCGCACCTTTCACATGGAATTCCTGGATTGGGAAACTGCGCCAGCTTTCCGGCTCTCACAAATTTAATTAATAACGTTTCTTCAACGCCGGTGTCCTTAACCACCTGCATCATGGACGCCGTTCTATTTATTTTCTTGCGAATATATGCATACACTTTATCATATTGGGCTTCTTCTTCTTTATAACAGGCATCGCATACATCCCGGAATTTCGTCATAACGAATAACGAATTACAGTTTGGACAGTTGAATACTTCCATCGAGGCCCCTCCTTCACCATCACAGCGATTATTCTTTTGTGTATATATCGAATAATCCCGGCGATACTTTAGGATGTTCATTAAAATAAGCTGTTTCACCTAGCCAGGGTGATGGATGATACTTCTTTGGCCCCAGCCGTTATCAATGCTTTCGCTGCATGTCTGAGAGTTGTGCCTGTCGTGTAAATGTCATCGATGACCAAAATTGATTTATGCTCCAGCAAATCAGATTGCATGACCTGAAAAACCTGCGGTAATGAGATTCTCTCTTGCCGTGATTTTTTTGATTGTTTTTCCGTATGGATTCTTGTCAAAGTCTCAACCGTGTGAAGCCCAATGAGATCTGCCAAAGCCTGTCCCTGGTTGAATCCCCGCTCCCTAAGACGTTCATGACTAAGCGGGATGGCCGTTACCAGGTCAAATTCCATGTCCTTTAACCTTTCTTTCAAAAAAGGGGCGAAAACCTCAGCTAATGCATAATCCCCCCGGTACTTATATTTAGCAATAATATCTTTTAAGCATTCATTATAATGAAATAGCGATATGTTATTCGACAAATAGCCTCCCCATTCCCCATCCCTTTCCCATCTTGAACAATCCAGACAGAGGTCACTGGTCATGTATTCCCTGTCCAACTCCCTTGAGCACATTGTACATGTCTCTCCGGTAATCCTTTTAAGTTTCCCCTCACATCCTTCGCAGATTGCCCTTGCCTCGGCCCGCTTAAGCAAGCTCCTCCATGTCAATGCCTGCTTCATTCCCTCATCACAAACAAGACATCTACTCATCGAGCAGCCCCCTTTTCATGGCATCTTTATTCATTATTTGTATATGGTGAACCGCCTCGACCATCGCTTTACTTTTACCGAAATGAAAAAAGGTGATCGTCCCGGCAGGATTAGCAAAGCTTCTCCCTACCCTGCCGGCAATCTGAACAAGGGCACTTTCAGAAAACACTTCATGTTCAGCACCAATCACGGCTACTTCCAACCGATCAATTGTCACGCCGCGTTCCATGATGGTCGTTGTCAGTAATCCTGGAATCATTCCATTCCTTAGTGCCATTACCTTTTCCTTTCGATCAGGGTGCCGGGAGTGGACAATCGATAATTTTGGGGACAGTCTTTTGAACAGCGGAATGGCCTGCTCCATCACTTGAATGCTTGGAAAAAACAATAGGAAGGGGATGTTCTGCTTAAGGCGTTCACTTACCCATCCGTTAATTGCGGGGGGAATCTTTTGCTGAAGAAATAGTTTTTTCCAATTGCCGCTCCACTTCATTCCAGGGACAGGAATTGGCTGACGATGATAACGGGCCGGAATTATGACGGCTTTCAATTTACCGCTTCGGTATAGCCGCTGCATCCGTTTCGAAGGTGTGGCAGTCAAGTAGATGGTCGCCGCAGAAACCTTTTTCGATTTATGAACCGCATAATGCAGCGAATCATCAATTGAGTAGGGAAACGCATCGACTTCATCAACGATGATGACATCGAAAGCTTCAATAAAACGGAAAAGCTGATGTGTCGTGGCAACGGTCAGTGGCGAAAAGCCATGTCTATCTGCACTGCCGGCATAGAGGGTCATGACGTCAATGGCGGGAAAGGCTTTTTTTAACCTTGGGGAGAGTTCGAGAACGACATCGGTCCGCGGTGTTGCCAAACAAATCCGTTTCCCGGCATGCAAGGCTGCCTCAATCGCTGAAAATAGGACCTCCGTCTTCCCTGCCCCGCATACAGCCCATACCAGGAATTCATCTTTTCCATTCACGGCTTCAACGACACAGTCGGAGGCATTTTGTTGACCTGCCGATAAAATGCCTGCCCACCTCATCACATTGTCAGGAGTCGTAAAATGAATGCCGGGCCCGGTCCACCTATAAAGCTTTGCACATTCACTGACCCGTCCCATCATGATGCATGAGCGGCAGTAAGTGCAATCTTGATTGCAAATCTTGCAAGGGAATGTATAAAACAACGTTTGATCTTTGTTTCCGCAGCGTACACAGTTATAACTGCCGTTCCCCGATTGCACGCCGCAAGTTTCCGAGACATACCCATTCTTGAGGTGCTCTGCGAGGAGTTCTTGGGAGAAGGGGATTTCGAAGGCCAAAAGGTGTTTTCCGGTGAGATGGTTCTGAAGTTCCGGGGAATAAGGGGGGGAAATGCTCATGTTTTTCAAACTGCAACCTCCACTTCTTGATAAATTACTTTCCTCCTTATCATTCGCTTTTTACTCCCGGATTCCTTTTTGCTCCATAAAAAAACGCCTTTCACTTAGTAAAGGCGTCACAACTTAAATTTCATACCAGCCCATCCCCATTGAACCTTCACCCAGATGCGTTCCGATTACTGGACCGAAGTAGCTGATGTCGAACTCGACATTTGGGAACCGGGCCTCAAGTTCGGCTTTCCAGTCTTTAGCTTCACTTTCCCGTTTTGCATGAATGATGACGGCTTTATATTTCTCGCCGCTTGCCGCGTCTTCCCCAAGTAAATCGGCAATCCGTTTCATCGCTTTTTTTCTTGTACGGATTTTTTCGAATGGGACAATGACTTTATCAACAAAATGGAGGACCGGCTTCACTTGAAGCAGACTGCCAATCAATGCTTGGGCACTGCTTAAGCGGCCGCCGCGCTGCAGATGGGATAGGTCATCTGCCATGAAGTAGGCCCTTACCGATGGTTTCATTTCTTCGAGCCTTGCCATGATTTCTTTTGCACCTTTACCATCAAGTGCCATCTTTGCCGCCTCGATCACGTAAAACCCCTGTACCATGCAGCTGATTTCCGAATCAAAGGCATGAACCCTAATTCCTTCGACCATTTCACCTGCAGATACCGCTCCTTGATACGTTCCGCTGATGCCGCTCGATAAATGAATGGAAATAACATCATCATATTCTTTTTGCAGTTCCTCGAACTTCTCGACAAACTTCCCGATTGGAGGCTGTGAAGTGGTCGGCAACTTCTCTTGCATCTTTACTTCCTCATAAAACTCATCCGCAGTTATATCAACTTCCTCCCGATAAGCTTCATTGGAAAAAATGACATTAAGCGGCATCATATGTATATGTAAACGATCACGTATTTCCCTAGGTATATATGCAGTGCTATCTGTTACGACTGCGGTTTTCATAATAGTACCATCCTTATAAAAATTTACTCTGTATCATATTCACCATTCTATCTGAAAATGCCTTTATTTGCATTAAATAGCCTTCTTCATTACCAAAAATTTGAAACCGAGAATTAGAATCGAGTCATCCAGCCCAAAAAAAATCCAGCCCTTCAGCACGCATTGCGGTATCTGAAGAGCCGGACTTATCGAACGCTTTAATTACTTCACTTCCACCCAGCCATTTTTAATAGCTAGGACAACCGCTTGTGTACGGTCATTCACATTCATCTTCTGAAGAATGTTACTCACATGGTTCTTGACTGTTTTTTCACTGATATATAGAGTTTCGCCGATGGCCCGGTTGCTTTTCCCGTCCGCTAGAAGTTGAAGCACTTCACATTCGCGTCGAGTCAATAGGTGTAGCGGCCTCCTGATTTCTATCGTATGTACGGAATCACGATCAGCACCCTCTTCAGCTGCTAAGCGGCGATATTCTTTAACTAAATTATGTGTCACCTTCGGATGAAGATATGAGCCGCCTTCAGCGACTACACGTACAGCATCAATCAACGCATCTGCGTCCATTTCTTTCAAAAGATAACCTTGTGCTCCTGTTTTCAATGCGTGCTGCACGTAGTTTTCATCATCATGAATGGAAAGGATGATGACTTTTGTTTCAGGGTAACGGTTCACGAGCATTTTTGTTGCTTCGACCCCATTCATGTTCGGCATGTTGATATCCATGATAACAACATCAGGTTTATGTGTTTCAACGAGGTCCATAGCTTCGCTTCCGTCATCACCCTCGGCAACAACATCAAAGGATGATTCAAAATCTAATATGCGCTTTACGCCTTCACGGAAAAGCTGATGGTCATCTATAATGATGATACTAGTCTTCAACGGCTTCTTCCTCCTAGTTTCTATTTAATATGTCTATTCTCAATAATTTATAAATGGTAGGGAACTTGTATAAATACCAAAGTGCCTGCCCCCGGTTGTGAATCGATCGTCATTTCACCTTCCAGCAGCTCGACTCTTTCCCTCATTCCTACCAAGCCAAATGAACCTTCTTTTTGAATCGAAGAGTCAAACCCCTTTCCATCATCTTTGACGACGACGGTCACCATCTCCTTGGAAATGGACAGTTTAACTTGAATCTGTTTTGGGTCCGCATGCTTCAATGAATTTTGTACAGCCTCTTGAACCAGCCTGAATAAAGCGACCTCCATATCGGAAGGAAGCCTTTTGACCTGTCCAAGGTTGACGAAATTCAGATTCACGCCATTATTATAGTCTTCGGTCGTTTGCAGGTACTTTCTGAGGGTAGGTACAAGGCCTAAATCATCAAGCGCCATAGGACGAAGGTCATAGATGATCCTGCGCACTTCATATAAAGCATTCCTTACCATGACCTTTAAACTGCGGATTTCCACTAACGCTTCATCAGGACCTCTCTCCCGCTGAACTCGTTCTATCAAGTCTGAGCGCATCATGACGTTTGCCAGCATTTGCGCAGGACCATCATGAATCTCACGTGAGAGCTTTTTACGTTCCTGCTCCTGGGCTTCGATTATTTTCAGGCCGAAGTCCTGTTTGCGTTTCGCTTCTTGAAGGGCTTCCCCCACAAATTTAAGATCCTGTGTCAAATAATTCTGCACTACCGATATTTGCGAAACGAGATGCACCGCTTTATCGATCGTCTGCTGTAGACCCCTTAACCTTAACTCAAGCTCATCCCGGCGATTACGGAGCTCTTTCTCCAATTGCCGGTTAATTTGTAAATCGACTTGCAGCTTATGTGCCCTTTCATAAGCATCGCGCACCTGTTCTTCAGAAAAATGGTTGAAGTGCATACTGACTTCTGAAAGCCTTTTTCGAGCAAACCTGGCTTTTGCATCCAATGCATCGCTGTCGGTTATCACAATGGCAACCCTGATTTTCACATCCTCAAGCTCTTTTGATAATGACTCGAAATCCTTTCGGCATTGTTCGCCGATATCAAAGACTTCATCCTTACTCTCACTAACAGTGCTCACCATTGTTTCTAAGATCTTGTCCAATGCTTTAGCATCAACCTTTTTTATGGACATTAAGATCCCTCCACTTAAATCAAAAGACTTAAACAATTTATTGACTTAAAGACTATGTATATGGAAAAAAGTTCTTTCCCTTTTTCATGAATGGTTAAATTTCAGGTAACTTTTGTATGAAGTAACCTTCATGAACATATTGTACCAAAAAATGCTTAAAAATACGTTAATTCCCTTTTATGATTTCCATAAAATGTACCTATTTACTATACATCTCATATTCCGGCCATTAAGTCTGCCTATTAAATGCAGAAAGCCATTTCTATTATCCTAATACAAAATATCCTTTTCAATCAAATGGGGTATTCCGCTCCATTGATTATCATATGAAATAGATGCATTTATTAAATGGCAAAATCCCTGAAATGAGAGGACGCGTTAAAGTAAAGCCAGGATAATGGCACAGAACTCATGTTTTTCCTACAATGTTATTCTTTTAAGCATATATGACCAGCTAATAACAATAACAGGCAATGAAATTAATTATAACACGTACAGCTTTTTCTTATATTAAAGTTTCTTTACACATGCGGTATGTAAATGAATCGTCATTGCCACTTTTTCCGCAAAGCCTTATAATAAATCAACTAATAGGAAGTACGAAGGTGGAATAGTAATGCTCACTCAATATTTAACGGTGGCGGGTCGCGGCGAACATGAAATCGTCATTGAAAAATCCCGTTTTATTTCCCACATCGCCCGAGTTGAAACCGAAGATGCCGCACAGGCCTTTATCCAGGAAATCAAGAAAAAGCACAAAGATGCTACACATAATTGTTCCGCTTATATGATCGGGGAACAAGATCAAATCCAAAAAGCCCTCGATGATGGGGAACCGAGCGGAACGGCAGGCGTCCCTATCCTGGAAGTGCTTAAGAAAAAAGAACTGAAAGACACCGCTGTTGTTGTCACACGATATTTTGGCGGCATCAAACTTGGTGCCGGCGGTCTCATTCGCGCTTACAGCAAAGCGACTTCAGAAGGAATAAATACCACTGGTGTGGTCGTAAGAAAACTAATGCGGGTCATTTCGACAACCGTCGACTATACCTGGCTTGGAAAATTGGAAAACGAATTGCGATCTTCCATTTATCAAATAAAGGAAATTCAGTACCTTGATCAGGTCAATATCCTTGTTTATGTTGAGGAACCACAAAAAGAGACATATACCGCTTGGATTACAGAGCTGACAAATGGTCAAGGCAATATCACTGAGCAAGAAATGCTTTATTTGGAAGAGGAATTCGCCTGATAAACTCCTGCATATTTTTCCTTTTTTATGCTGTAATATAATTGAAAAGAAATATTTATTTTACGAAATTATTAAATCATTGTAAAATTAGGTGTAATATATGACGAAATATAAACTGCAGGATTCGAAAAATAGCGATATATGTCTGATGTTCGTTATTTAAAAGGAGAAGAAAAAGATGTCTACTACTAGGCGTGTTTATAAAATTAAAAAAACAAAGAAAAAAAGGCGAAAGAGGCTTTGGTTATTGCTTGTTCCCCTGCTGGTACTTGGTCTGGGGGCTTCTACGTATGCTGCAACCCTGTATATGAAAGCCCAGAATGTATTCAGTGATTCTTATGACCCTGTGGAAGCATCAGCAAAGCGAAGTGAAGCGATCGACCCGCTCGAAGATAATTTCTCGATTCTCTTCATAGGAATCGATGATAGTAAGGACCGTGACTTAAAAGGAAATTCCCGCTCGGATGCTTTAATTCTGGCCACATTCAATAAAGATCAAAAATCTATCAAACTATTAAGCATTCCACGTGATTCCTATGTGTACGTGCCAGCCAAAGGCGTAACCACGAAAATCAACGCGGCCCACGCAGCCGGCGGACCAAAAGCGACGATGGACACCGTAGAGGAGTTATTCGATATCCCTGTCGATTATTATGTTCGCATGAACTTTAATGCTTTCATGGATGTCGTTGATTCATTGGATGGTATCGAAGTCAACGTCCCTTATGAAATAAATGAAATCGATTCACATGACAAAAAGAATGCCATTCATCTCGAAGAAGGATTACAGACCGTTAATGGTGAAGAAGCATTAGCGTTTGCACGGACACGTAAAAAGGACAGTGATATCCAACGCGGTGAGCGTCAGCAGGAAGTCCTAAAAGCCATCATTGCCAAAGCAACCTCTGCTGGATCACTGACGAAATATACAGACGTTATGGAAGCTGTCGGTGACAATATGACAACGAACCTTAAATTCTCACAAATGAGAGGTTTCATAAAATATGTAACTACCGATAAAGGACTCAATCTTGAAACCATTAAACTTGAAGGTCAGGATTCTACCATTAACGGAACCTATTATTATCAGCTGAACGATACATCAGTAGCAAACACTAAGCTGTTGCTTCAATCCCACTTGAACCTGGGACCGAATGAAGGCAATCAAACCGAAGCCGTTCAATCACAAATACAAGAATAAAGTTAAACCCCCACTCACTCATGAGTGGGGGTTTCCTTTTTTGAAGCGTTCGCCTCCATATAGCTTAACTTATATGAAATGACATGCTTCGCAGACAGCTTTAAATGATCTACACTCAATAAAGCAAAAAAGCCACCAACCGTTACTTTAAACGATTGGTGGCTTTTCATTTATACACTAGCAAAATTAGCTAATCTATTAATCTATTTCCATAACGATCATGGCTTGTTTTTAAAGTTGAGCATCTTGAGCAACGGCTGATAGTTTGAATTGACCAAGCCAATTTTCTCCACGAAAATCTCTATGATCAGCAGGAGTCCCGTCACAAGGATCAAAGCTCCCCACATCGTTGCAAATGAAAAGATTATGGCCGCTAAGCCAAAGCAAGCAGCTAAAGCGTAAATGAGCAAGACAGTCTGCTTATGAGTGAATCCCAAGTTTATCAAACAGTGATGTAAATGGGATTTATCAGCAGCCGAGATCGGCTGTTTATTGACGACCCTGCGGATAATCGCGAAAAATGTATCCGAAATGGGAACACCCAAAATGATGATCGGTACGATCAAGGAAATCATCGTAACGTTTTTAAACCCTAGCAGGGATAGAACGGCAATAATGTAACCTAAGAATAATGCACCTGTATCTCCCATGAAAATCTTTGCAGGATGAAAGTTATATTTCAAAAAGCCAAGAGTGCTTCCAATCACGATCAATGCGACCATAGCAACAAATAGGTCCCCTTTAATAAGGGCCATAGTTGCAATTGTCACTAATGCGATCGTTGAGACACCGCCTGCAAGGCCATCCAGTCCGTCTATCAGGTTGATTGCATTAATGATGCTGACGATCCACAAAATTGTGATCGGTATACTTAAAACACCAAATTCAAGTGTATCGGTAAAGAACGGCAAATTGATGAATTCCACTTCTAGACCGCCCCATAATACGATAATGAGGGCCGCCAAAACCTGACCAAGGAATTTAGGTGCAGCTCTTAATTCAAAAATATCATCAGCCATTCCGATCAAAATGATGACAAGGGCTCCCACCAGAAGGGGCAACTGCTCCCGAAAGTCATTCATGAAAAGTAAGAAGGTAATGAAAAAACTCAAAAATATAGCTAAACCGCCCATGCGCGGCATAATTTTACTATGCACTTTTCGCTCACTCGGTTTATCGGTAGCTCCTAATTTAAAGGCCAGCTTTCCGACAAAAGGAGTCAAAAAAATGGATAATAAAAAGGCTACCAACAAGGCCCCTATTAACATCAAGAACCACCTCAATTCCACTAAAAATCTAATACCCGTATCGATCTATATGAAAACCTATATATAAATGCTTATTTTAATTTTTCATCCTCAAATAAACATTATATACGTTTTTGGCTAAAATCTCTATAGAAAAGTTGTTTTTTGCAAATTTTTGTAAATCCGACCCTATCTTTGTCAGGTCCCCGGATTTTTTTAATTCTATAGCATTGCAGATGGCCAATTTCAGCTGTTCGACATTGCCGATATCCGTAATCCAGCCCTTGCCCCGATCGGGAATCAATTCCTGTACACCTCCGACATCACTTGTGATTGCCGGAAGACCCGATCTTGCTCCTTCAAGTAAAACCAGTGGAAAACTTTCGCTTAATGAAGTCAATAATGTGATGTCCCCTAACGGGTAGATTCGTTCTAAATCTTCACGATACCCTAAAAAGTGCACATGATCGGATAATCCCTTTTCCGAGACCATCTCTTCCAGAGCGGATTTCCTGCTCCCGTCCCCTGCAAGCAACAGCTTTACATGCGGGAATTCCGATACCACTTCACTTAATGCAGCTAAAGCAAATTCATGACCTTTCACCGGTTCAAGCCTTGCAGGCATGATGACGATGAAATCATCCTTCCCAAACCCGAAATCTTCTCTTTGAAGCGGGAAAGGCAATTCCTTTTCAAAGTCAATTCCGTTTAGGATCTTTGTTATTTTTGACGAATGGATTCCTTGGTCAATCAAGTCCTGCTTAAAACGGTCGGAAACTGCCAGTATATGATCGGCATATTGAAATGACCTTACATGAAGGCCGGTAAACAATTTCCCTTTTACACCCTGCCCCAAAAAGTCATGATGGGGTGAACTGTGAACAGTAAGAAGCCAAGGGCATTTAATGAGGCGCTTTATAAAGGCACCATAAATATTCGCCCGCGGACCATGTGTATGGATGATGTCTATATTATTTAGACGGATAAAGTCCCGTAAAGGTTTCAAAATTGAAAGGTCATATTTGGAATGTTGCCTGAAAAGTTCGGTTTGTATCCCGGAAGACATGGCCCGCCGGTAAAGTTCACCATCTTCAAATACACCAAGCAAACACTCCTCTTTATTCAATTGGTTCAGTAAGGACATAATATGAAACATTCCGCCGCCAGTTTCATTCCCAGCGTTTAAGTGCAAGATTCTCATCCAGTCCACTCCTTATGTTCAGGAACGCTGCACCGTTTTCCTTAACCGCTTAACCTTTAAAACGAATCTTGGCAGCGCAAGCATCCGTTTCCACCGCGAAGGTTGCTGGATCAATCGGTACAACCATTCAAGACGCATCTTTTGCCAGATAACCGGGGCGCGGTTCACCTTTCCCGCAAGGACATCAAAGCTTCCCCCAACTCCCATGAATAACCCCTTATTGAATAGCCCATAGTGCTTGGAAACCCATTTTTCCTGCCTAGGGAACCCTAATGCAGTCAAAATGATGTCAGGTTCAAGATCCGCTATCGACTTAGGCAGGGTATCATCTTTTATATCAATGTAACCATGGTTGTATCCCACCAACTCGAGGCCCGGGTATGATTCTTTTACTTTCAGGGCCGCTGCTTCAATCACGCTTTCCTCCGCTCCAAGCAGGTATACCTTCAGCGCTTTTTCATCAGCGACCCGAAATAATTCATTCATCAAGTCGAATCCAGTAATCCGCTCTTGTAAAGGTTGATTTAGCCATTTAGAGGCCATAATAATACCAACGCCATCCGGAGTGATGTAATCAGCCGATATAATGATGTCTTTATAATCCTGATGTTCATTTGCATACTCAACTATTTCCGGATTTGCCGTAACGATAAACGTTTTTTCCTGATTCATCAATCTTGGATAGATCATTCCATTCATGAATTCATCCATATTGCTATCAATGAATGGTATGGATAGTATCTCAACAAACTTTTCTGTCATTTCACTTCAGCCTTTCATATGTACTATACATCTAAAGGGTGGGGTATTATTCAAGAAATTTTTTCATACACATCATAGAACGTGATTTTTGATTCAAAGGTGGTTAATCAATTGAAGTTTATAGAAAAGCAATCGTTACCCATTCTATTCCTGTGCCTGCTCGTCCCATTGGCAGTGCCTCACCCTATCGCCGGTTACATGACAACGGCGCTGATGCTCATTTTTATCGGTATAAATAAAAAAAACCTGTTATTAATTCTATTCATTTATTTCCCTGCCCGTCCCTTATTGATGGAACTGAATAGCGGCTTAACCTATACAGGTGACCTGGTCATCCTCACCTTATTCATTTCTTTGCTTATTGAAAGATTCAAAAAGAACGAATGGCAATTTTCGAAATATCATTTTACTGCGCCATTTTGGTTGTTTTGTTTAATTGGTGCCGTGGCTGCACTCATAACCGGAGTGGGAATCCTCCCCATCCTATTTGAACTCCGTGCATTGCTTATTACATTCTTGCTTCTTTACATTATCGGTGAATTAAATCTAGAAAGAAAGGATATCTTTCGCTTTTTAAAGGTAATCCTAATATTTACAATCTTCCTTTGCCTGCATGGCATGGTGGAGAAAATCTTTTCACGTACGGTCCTGCTTCCCCATGCATGGGAAATGTGGAACCTTTCTCCAACAAACCGGATGAGGATTTATGGAGCACCTGCCAATCCTAATGTATTTGCCTTATTCTTAAGCATCCAGTTATTCCTTAGTTTCTTTCTATTTCAGTCGCTGAAAAAATATAAATGGATCGTCTTCCTGGCAGCCATCCTGCTTTCCGGAACGTTACTGCTTACCTATTCACGGGGCACGATGATTGCATTCGGGTTCTCGGCGCTTGTCTTTATGATATGGACTAGAAATAAACCATTTCTCAAATATGCTGTAGGAGCATTTTGTCTCGGCCTGCTTCTTATTTATTACCCAGTTTTATTTGCATCAAGTAAAGTGGAGGTATCCGCATCAATTCCCATGGAAAATGTGGTAATTGGCAACACCCCCTCTCCTGAACATGAACATGCCCTCTCCAATCGTTTTTCAGAAATGTTCTCTGATAAAACTCTGCACCAAAGTACGGAATGGGGCCGGTTATATGTCCTAATCAAAGGAATTGAAATTTTCACAGATCACCCGATAATCGGTACCGGGCTAGCAACCTTCGGAGATTCTGCCACACTTTCCTATTCCTCACCAATCTATCAGGAATACCAAATTGGTGAAAGGATGTATACCGATAATCAATATATCCAGATTCTGGTCCAAACTGGTGTCCTGGGATTTCTTGCAGTTCTTGCATTCATCTTTTTCACCTGCCGCAAAATCCTAAAATCGGGAAATGGCACTTTAGCAGCGTTCACCATCTGCCTGATGTTGGCCGCATTATTAGCAGGACTTTTCTACAATATTCTCGAAGATAAAACGTTTACGCTGATATTTTATAGTTGTTTGGGAATCTGTTTACAGAAGGACATCATTTTAAAGGATTGAAAATATGCCTACTCTTTCACATGTCATTAAATCGGTCGGGCTCGTCACCATTATTGCAGCCATTGGAAAAGTCCTCGGATTCGGGCGGGAATCGATCATAGCCGCCTATTTCGGGGCATCATCAATGGCAGATGTTTTTTTCGTGGCAAGCCTCATACCGACCATTCTTTTTACGGCTCTTGGCAGCGGTCTTCAGGCCGGCGTTATCCCCATTTACTTGGAAAAGAAAGCGGACAATCCGTTGAAGGCTGATGAATTCATCAGTATTTTAGGCTCTTTCTTTATGCTGGTAGCCGGAGTCCTGACCATAGCCTGCATGATTTTCATAAAGCCGCTCGTCATGTTGACAGCCCCGGGCTTCTCTGATTCTGAGCTTGCCCTGACGGAGTCACTGACCCGGATCATGCTGCCAAGTTTACTATTTTTCACGCTTTCATACATGGCGACGGGGGTCCTGAATGCGAATAAGCGTTTTATTCTGCCGGCACTCACTTCAACTGCACAAAACACGGTCATTATTGCAGCCACTGTATTGTTCGCTGCTCCGTTTGGGATTGAAGGATTGGCTTGGGGGTTTGTATTCGGTGCAGCAAGCCAGTTCCTTATTCAATACCCATCATTGAAGAAATACGGAATCCGGCCCATCGTCGCTTTCCTGCCTCATAAAAGGCAGATCGTTCAAACACTGTACACTTTTTATCCAATCATCATCGCCGCTTTGGCGATCCAGTTGAATAGTGTCGTCGATCGGATTATTGCGACTTCGCTCGAAACAGGGAGCGTATCGGCCCTTAATTATGCGAATCGCCTGCTGTGGCTGCCATTAAGCATTGTCCTTACGCCGCTGATTACCGTATTGTATCCTTCAATCGTCGAGCGCGCACTTATAGGCTATCAATCTTTCCTTAATTTGACCTTAAAGGGATTGAAATCGCTATTATTTTTAGCGATTCCGTTCATGGTCGTCATGTTAATCAGCGGAAACAGCTTAATCACTCTGGCCTTCCAACGCGGGGCCTTCGATGCTTCAGCAACCGAGGTGACTTATAGGGCATTCATCTTTTATTCAGCTTGCCTCCCGTTCTTTGCACTGCGGGATTATCTGATGAACGCCTTCTACGCCTTGAAGAAAACGAAAGTGGCCATGTATTCCTGCCTGATTGCCGTATTACTTAACGTCCTGCTCAGCTGGGTCCTATCACGTTATCTCGGCGTCGGCGGAATCGCTTTAGCATCGGGCATTTCCATGCTCCTGCAATCTCTCTACCTTTTCGGCTACCTATGGCTAAAGACAGAAAGAACGGACAAGGCAGCTTTCAGGGATGTTTTTCAGGAAAGCAGCAAGCTTGCCATCATCGGAATCATCATTTACGGACTCGCTCTCTGTATCCATCCGCTTACCATGACGTTGCCCATCATCATGGAATTAGTGATCATCTCGCTGCTGGTATTCGGATTATATCTCGCATTATCCATTCTTTTTAAAGTAAGCAGCCTGCAAGCGATGAAAAGGATCAGATCATCGAAGTAATACATTAGAAGGAGTGCCATTATGAACATTTTAATCACGACGATTTTCAACTACCCTCATGAAGGAGGGCTATCGAGCCATATCACTACGTTAAAAAAGGGTTTAATGACGCGGGGCCATAATGTGGACATATTATCTTTCTCTCAATTGCCTCCTTTCAAGAGGAAGATGCTCGCCCAGGCTCCAGGATTTTTATTAAATAAAGTAAAACAGGGGAGCGGCCAGCTTTTCAATGACCGGCAACGCCAAAAATTATTGGCTTCATCTATTAATGCCTTGAAAAAGAACTATGATGTCATAAATGCTCAAGACATTTTCGCAACGCTCGCCTCCATCGAATCCGGGATACCAACGGTGCAAACCGTCCATGGGTATTATTCATTCGAGGCAGTCAGCAGGGGCGCCCTTCTTCCGGATAGTGAAGAAGATTTGATCATTCGGGAGCTGGAAAGAAAAGCTTATCAGTCAGCTGCAAAAGTGGTGACGGTCGATCAAAGGATCAAAGACTATATAAATCATTTGGCACATATAGAGGCGGATACGATCAAGAACTTCATTGACGTGTCTGCTTTCAAACCGGAAATGGCAAAGCGGGAGCAAACTCGCCGGGACTTTCAAATACCCCTACATAAAAAGATGCTTTTCGTTCCGAGAAGAATGACGGAAAAGAACGGTGTCATCTACCCGCTCCTTGCTCTGCCGGAGGTGCTGGAAAATCATCATGATACGGTATTGGTCTATGCAGGTACAGGAGAACAGCGAAGCCGGCTTGAGGAAACGGCAGCCAGGCTCAAAATATCTGATTCCGTACTTTTCCTGGGTTCAGTGCCGTTCGAGAAAATGCATAATCTCTATGAAGCATCGGACATCGTACTCATCCCAAGCGTTCATTCCCACGGGGTGGAAGAAGCGACTTCCATTTCTGCATTAGAAGCGATGAGTTGCCGCTCACCCGTCATCGCAAGCGCAATCGGGGGTTTAAAGGAGATTCTCATTGATGGTGAAGATGGTCTGTTAGTGGAGGAAAAAAATAAAGAAGCACTTGCACAAGCCATCTCCATTCTGCTTAAAGACACTGAATATGCAACAAAGTTGGCTGCGAAAGCAAGATATAAAATGGAAAGCGAATACTCCCACCTTTCAGCTGCCGAGCGGTTTGAGAAAGCTTATGATGAAGTGCTGAACTAAAAAAAGCAGACCCGAAGCCCGGGTCTGCTTTTCACTTTCATACCAGTGCGGAACTACGCCTTTTCATTTGTTCTTCACGGTATTTTTTCTGTTCTTGTTTAGACATGGCGTTATATTCTTTTAAGAATGCTTCATATTGCGGCATTACTTCGTTCATGGGACCGTATGCCTTTAACTCTCCATATTCAAGCCATAAAGCCTTTTGGCAAAATTTCTTCATCTGACCGATTGAATGGCTGACAAAGAACATCGTTTTGCCTTTTTCCTTAAATTCGTTCATTTTCTCCAAACACTTTTCAGCAAAATTTTTATCCCCGACTGATAAGGCTTCATCAATAATCAGGATATCTGGATCAATATGCACGGAAATGGAAAAACCCAGCCTGGACTTCATGCCGCTTGAGTAGGATTTCACCGGTTGGTCAATGAACTTGCCAAGCTCTGAAAACTCGATGATCTCAGGCTCAAGTTCTTTGATCTGATTTTTGTCGAATCCGAGCATCAGCATTTTCAGTTCGATGTTTTCTCTGCCCGTCAACTGATTATTCAGGCCCGATGCAACGGCAATCAAAGCCGTTTTCCCGTTAGTTTGGACATTTCCGTCCGTAGGCGGGATAATGCCTGCAATAATATTGGACAATGTGGATTTCCCAGATCCGTTGACCCCGACAAATCCTATTACATCGCCCTTTTCAGCTTCGAAACTTACATTTCTCAGAGCAAAATACTCTTCCCCATAGCTTTTGGGCAAAAGGAGATCCAATAATTTTTCCGAGTTTTTATTATATAATTTATATTTTTTCGTTATATCTTTGACTATTACCGATTTTTCCAACTTTTCTCACTTCCAGTTTACTTAAAGTCAACAAAGCGATCTCTAAACCTGACATGCAGCGAGGAACCTATCAAAAACAAGATGATAACGACTGCCCAGAAATAAAGCGTATATTCCCAATGCTCTATTAGATACCATGATTCCCCCAACAATGAAGCTCGATACCCATCCACAATATAATATAGTGGATTCAGCTTCATGATGTTGACTAGAACAGGATGGTCCTTAGCATCCAATACCCAAAGGATTGGTGTTAAATAAAACAAGACTTTCATTAAGGACACGATTATATTATGAACGTCACGAATAATGGTTGATAATGTTGAAGAGATTAACCCAAACGAAAATAACAGCAAGACCGTCGCAACAATATAATACGGCAGTTGCAAGATATAGACTGTTGGGAGGTATCCAGTAAAACTTAATAGGATGATGATGACTCCCAGCAGCATTAAATGCTGATACAACTTGGCAAAGATGACATACGAAGGGATGACACTCATCGGAAAGCTCATCTTGGATACCATATTCAGTCGGGAAAAGACGGATTTGGACGTTTGGGTTATTGAAGGGTTCACAAAAAACCAGACAACGATCCCTGCCATTAGCCATGGAAGGAAATTTTCACCGCGATTTAAGATTATAAAGCCGAATACAAACCAATAAATTGCAATCTGTATCATCGGATTGATGATTTCCCATAGGATTCCCAGGTAGTTATTGCTGTTGGCACTTTTCACTTCATAAACAGATAAACGCCTTACCAAATAAAAACTATTGATTTGTTCTTTTAAAACGGTCAAAGCTGAACTCATAAATTACACAGACCTTCCTAAAAACACTTTTTCTACGACACGGCGTGAAGCCTGGCCATCCTCGAGTGCACAAAACCGCGCGTGAAAATGATTGATATCATTGGTATTTTCGTATTTCATCGTCTTGATACTATCAATGACCGCATCAGATGTTTTGACTAACAAACCAGGTGCATTCTTTTCAAAATCAAAGTAAAACCCGCGAAGCTTGTCCCTGTAATTTTCAATATCATATACATAGAAAAGCATCGGACGCTGTAAATTTGCGTAATCAAAGAACACGGATGAATAATCAGTTATTAATAAATCCGAAATAAGATACAAATGACTGATATCCTCGTAACTGGATAAATCATAGGCGAATCCTTGATACGCCGATAAATCCAAGTTCTCTGAAACCAAATAATGAAGACGGAGCAAAATGACATACTCCTCCCCCAATTCCCGTTTCATTCGATCCAGATCCAGTTTTATTTCAAACTTATATTTTCCCTTGCTATAAAACTCATCGTCCCTCCAAGTCGGGGCATATAAAACGATCCTTTTCTCTATTGGTATACCCAACTTCTGTTTCAATGAGTCGATTGTATCACGATTATTCCCATTGTAAAGTATATCATTACGAGGATAACCGGTTTCCAGAATTTTAGAAGTATCGACATTGAAGGCCCGGGCAAAAATTTCACTGGAATAAGCATTCGGTGAAATTAAATAATCCCATTTACTTGATTCGGCATGGAAATTTTCTTTATATTTATCCGTCGTTGTTCCAGGCATATGAACTTCATTCATATCCGCCGCAAGTTTCTTTAATGGAGTACCATGCCACGTTTGCAAATAGATCGTGTGCTTTGGCTTCGGAATCCAAAGCGGGAGCCTGCTGTTCGTTACCCAATAACGGGCCCTTGTCATTTTGAGCAGCCAACTAAATGAAAAACGATTGAGATATGGGATGCCTGCCTCTTCGAAATGAGCTGTATATCTTTTATCTACGCTCCAATACATTTTATATTCAGGATGGTGACTCTGCAAGTATTCATAAATCGCCCGGGGATTGCAGCTATACTGCTTGCCCAAAAAGCTCTCAAAAATAACCAGCTTCCGGTCCACCGGCAATACTGTGCCCGCCATGGCAAAAGCCACTTTATATCCTCTTAAAAAAATTGCTTTAGCCTTATTTTTAACTAGCGATAGAAAGGAAGGTCTGTTTGAGGTTTGTATTTTTTCATTTGACATATCCGATCTCCCTTTTTATTGATTAATGATAATGGAACCATGCTAATAAATCGAATTAAAAATAAGCTCGCCCAATAGAAGGGAGAGCTTATTTTTGGTGTACTTCTAACAGCTACTCCAAAGACTTTATTGCCAGTCCCAAATTATTTGCCACTGTTGTATAAAACTCCACATTTTTCTTATTATACGTCATCTTATTTTTCAGGATCCTTTTAATATTCACCAATTGATAATCATTGTAGCGAATGAACACCGTAAATAAAGACTTTTCCATTTTATCAATTTCATCTAACGAAACAGTGAAATGGCCTCTATTACCTTCTATTTGAACTCCGCAATTGATTTCATTGTCAAATCTTGTCCTATCACGTATCAATACAGAATCTATGTTGTCTATATCATCACCATAAATCTCAAAACTTTGGTGGTAGACATTATCCATAATATAAGAATCCAGTGCACGGGCAAGCATCGGTATCCTGACAAAGCGATATTCATCTTCCAGAAATGGAAGTTCATAATAAGGTAAACCATCTTTTATATGATATTTTTTATTGGAATCTCGCTTTAACCATTCAAACAACTTTATGAAATCATCAATACGATCCTCCATGAATAATTCAAGTGCTAATTTATAAATAGGTACTTTAAATTCATTCTTGAAGTCATATGACAAGTTTTTCGCAGTTTCGACAGCTTCCCCTAATATTTCAATAAAATCTTCTTTATTCTTGGATTTCACAAAGGTTTGACTGTCGAACGTTTTTACAATATCGTACTCATAAATCCGGTTAAGAGCCACCCTTTTCAATTCCATGGCAATATCCTTGGATTGAATATACTTTATTATGTCCACATCCGCTTTTCTTTTGTCTAACATATTCGTAACACGCGTTAAAGAAGAGGAGTTTTCCGAAGTTCTATTGACATAATAAATAGGTTTTTTGGTAGTTGATACAGCTCTAACTTTAAAGAAAACATCAGTGAAAAACCATTTATCTTCACCGAATTTCATATTTGGAAAACCAATTTCATTTTCTTTAACCATATGCAGATTCATCATCCTGGCCGTTGGACCCATATGATAAAAAAAGTGCGGAACATCCATTGGGGTGATGCTTCTTCTTTCTTTAATGGAAGCAAACTCCCCGATCACACTCTCTGACTCAGATTCGACTTTTACCGTTTTGCCCACTACATAATCATCACCGGTTTCCTCCAGGATGTTATAGAGGCTTTCCAGTCCATCATGGGCAAGCCAGTCATCCGCATCTAAAAAAGTGATATACTTGGATGTTCCCAATTCTATTCCAATGTTTCTCGGGGTCCCAGGTGACCCATTATTCTCTTGAAGGGTAACGGAACAGATATTTTTATATTTAGCCGTATACTCTTGAATGATTTTATTGGTGCCATCAGTCGAACAATCATCAATGATGATATATTCAATCTGATCTATGCCCATGGTTTGATTGATCACCGATTCAATCGTTTTCCTGATGAATTTTTCAGCATTGTATGCTGCAGTGACTACAGTGACTTTTTTTCCTTTTCCTAAAAATTTATTCCTTAAGCTTACAGGATTATTTTTTATTGGAATATTGCTCTTTAAAAGTTCCCTCGCTTTTTGACGCACCAAGAAATTCATACGATTCCTCTCCTTTTATATCTAGAGGTAACATAGGTGTTTCGACCAGGCAGTCAATATACCAGTTACTTAAAAGCAACAATACCCTTTATTTAAGGAATCAATCATTAAAAAATTTATCCACGATTCTCTGTGTAGCTTTACCGTCCTCTATTCCACAATACTTCTCTCTAAATAAACCATATCTCTCTTTATATTGCATGTTTATTTTATCAATATTGGTAATAGTTTCAATAATATCCTCTGTTGTTTTTAAAAATGGACCGGGTGCTTCCTTTTCAAAATCCATATAGAACCCACGGATGTTATCTCTGTAATCTTCCAGATCATACGTGTAATACAAAATCGGCCGAGCGGTATTAGCAAAATCGAACATTACTGAAGAATAATCCGTAATCAATATATCGGAAATCAGGTAAAGTTCCTGAATATCTGAATAATTTGATACGTTTATCACGAAATCCTCAAATTCGCTCGGGATGCTGAGATTATTACTTATAACAACATGCATCCTTAACAACAGGATATATTCATCCCCTAGTTCTTCCTTCATTCTTTCCAAATCAAATTTCAGCTCAAAAATAAATTTATTGTTTTTCGATGTTTGATTATCCCGGAATGTAGGAGCATATAAGATGACTTTTTTTCCTTTTGGTATCTTCAGTTTTTCCATCACCGACTTGGCAATTATTGAAGAATCTTCCCTGTAAAACAAATCATTTCTTGGATATCCCGTTTCCAATATTTCACCTTCATATTTGAAAGCACTTCTGAAGGCCGTGGATGCGTATGGACTTGGTGATATTAAATAATCCCAAGTTCTCGTTGCACCATGCACTCGATTTAAGTATCCATCGTCTCTTCCTTGAATATTGTCTATATCAAATAGCATTTTTTTCAATGGGGTACCATGCCAAGTCTGAATATAGGTCGTTTCCTTCCTTTTGCTTAAATAGGTAGGGAAGTTTTGATTATTTATCCAATAACCTGCTTTGGCTAAATAATAATAGTATTCCGGACTTAAGCGTTTTATCAGCTTCGTATTCTTTCCTTTTATCGGTAAATTGCCATTATACACCCAAACTTTTTTATATTTATTATCCCTTTTGACCAGTTCTTCATAGATATACTTGGGGCTATCGGCGAATTGCTTCCCTATCCCACTTTCAAAAAGAATTAGGTTCCGGTCAACTGGGATAACCTTGGACATGATTTTATAAACTTTTTTCATGACAGCGAAATATTTATCACTTTTCCTAAACCGATTCAAAATGAGTTTGGATATCGGATGGTTATATAATTTAGTTAGTGAATTTTGATTTTTTTCTGCATTTTGAATCACTTCGAATATCCTTGAATTAGAATGGACATCGCGATATTTAATAAAACGGTTGGCCTTGTCCATATACTTCTTCTTCATGATAAAATCAGTGTTGGCATATTCGGCTAATACACCTAATAATTCATCCACTTCATCAACGATTTCACCGGGAAGATCGTTATCCAAATCCAAATGTGACGGTCTTTTCCCTATGAAACGATCTCTATCAAATTGATAGTAAATAACCGGTTTATGCAGGAAACTAAAGTCAAAAGCTACACTTGAATAGTCCGTAATCATAATCGCACTTTCCTTGATTAACCTTTGGACATCCACTTCACCCTGACTAATTACCCTAACTGGGGCATCCTTAAAATAAGACGTGAATTTCTGCATATTAGGGTGAAGGCAAAAAATGATTTCAAACCCATTGTTTTTAGATAAATCATGTAGAACTGGGTGATTCACTAATTTCTGATACCTTTCAAAATACTCGCTTTCCAAAAATATTTCATCGGAAGTAATCCAATCTCTCCATGTTGGAATGATCAATAATTGCCTCTTTGTTGAAACATCATCCTTAAACAGCGAGTCGAACCTCGAAAGTCCCGTCGCGAATACTTCTTTTTCGTTGTAACCAAAATCAGTTACAATCATATCCTTTTCGAAGTCTGAACTTACCAGAAAAACATCCGTACTAAAACCGGAAACTGCATTTTTCCCGTAGTTTGCCACCATATTCTTAGTGCCCATAACACCATGTTGAAGAAAAACCTTAACTCCCTTAACACGATTTTTAAATTCAGATGTCCTTAAAGGATATAAATAATCCGGGTGATGTGATGAAATGATACGTGTCGATTCCATCGTCTTTTTAATATGATCCTTTGACTTGAAATAAAGTACATTTCCAAAGGGCTCGACGTTCTTGGCTTCCACGGAATTTTCTTCTATTACATAATACACTTCTTTTTCTGGATGGTTTTCCCTCATATATTTAAAAAAGTGATATCCAGTATCCTGGGCTTTATACGTTCTTTCTCCAACTAGCCAGACATCCTTTTTCTTTTTAAATAAAGCCAGGAATCTCCTCCACCCCATCATCCTTTTTAAATATCGATAACTATCTGTAGAGAAGTTAAACACTTCCAAAGATAAATTGGATGCTTTAAAGGTATAGTAAGGATTGACGATAGCAACTCCATCATTCGAGCTGACATCAGTCTTTTTAGTAAATAATTTAGTCCTGGTGGTTGGTCTTCCGACGCGTACCATTTTCGGCTCTTCCTGATCATGTAAATGTAGTTTCATGTAAATGTCATATACATCATCTACCAAATCCGCACTGACTAATCGTTCTAGATCCAATCTCAAATCATATAGATAACGATTCAGTCCATATTTCTTAATATTCATTTCCTCATTATGAATAAAAGATATATCCGCCTGATATTCTTTGCCACTTTGCCTTCCTCTTACAAGTCCTTCACCTTTTATGATTCTTGAATGCTTGGTGAAAATTTGACCATTAATTTGCATGGTTTTCGACTTGTTTTGGATTTTTTCAATTTGAGACTTAATCGAAATTTTAGGCGCCATATTGAAGTAAAGAGATAAATTCCCTTTATTCGTTATAGAGAATATACTTTGTTTATTTTCATAGGTGTAAATACTCAAATTGTTCACGTACGTTTCCTGAAAACGCCCGAGACGAATTGGATATTCGATATGAACCTGTTCGTTCACATCTACATATTCAGCTTTATGTTCAATACTAAGTATCGTTTTTTTGCTCAGCTTTTCAACCGGAACGGCAACCTTTATATAACAGTCATAAACAGTCGGTTCATCATCTTCCAATTTCCGCATTAAATCTTTCATATCTACTTTAAACTCAAATTTAGATGAGCTCACTGATTCAGCAATTTTTATTTTTTGATCTTCGTTTTCCCTAGAATATAGCCATAGTTCTTTTGCGCAATAATGTTCTATTGAAAATTCCCCTTTTATCAACAGCGTATCTTCCTCTTGCACAATGGTCAGAACTTGTTTTAGCTTAATTTTAGGAGCTTTTTTTGCTTTCCCTTTTCCAAGAAGCTTTTTAATCATTTTAGACCACCTATAACAAATTATTATTTAAATAAAAATGAATCATTTATTGTACTTTAAAATCATAAACTTTTTTCGGTTTTTCCTCAATATCATTAAACAGACGGTAAACCGACCATAAATTACCTTTAATTCCTCCAATGAACAAAAAAGAGAATATTAGTTAGTTCGATGTTGAAAACGAACATACTAAAACTAAAAACATTTCGTAAATATGTACGTCCTTCCATGTTGCCAGAATGGAAAGGGAATAGCAAAAACATGTTTCTTAATTGCTAAAGAAGTCTTCTTGACATAAGTGAACGCTTTCAAAACAGGCCAACTGTTTTTACTTGCACTTCATTAATTGGGCTATTAAATGTGAAGCGAAAGATTGATGGCCTATACATCCATTAACAGGGATTTATGATGCTCCTCTAGTTGTTCTCTCCTAAACGTGGTAAAATTGTGAATGGCTTATTCTGATTGCAGCAAGAATAATGAAATTTTTCTTATCATATCGTTCATCAGCTTACTTAAAGTAATTTGATGAAATTATTTTTAAATACCTTTCAGTATAAATCATGCATTTCTATAGATACTTTATTATGCCCTTCAGGGTAAGACAAATTAGTCAACATTTTATTTTAGCTTAAAAAATAATATTTACAATAATCATCAATGTAAAAAAATGTGGTTTATTTGTAAAAAAATTGTGGTTTATTTGTAAAGCTATTAAGTTATAATTAGTTAGAGAATGTCATTGCCTAAAAAAATATAGGAATACAACAAGCAGAATTGAAATGCTGGCTGCCTGTTTTATTGTTCCATTTCATATTCTAATAGACCAAATATATATTAATTTGTTTGAATAACAGTTTAAGAGTCTTAAAGGAGGAATAAAAATGAAGAAAGTAATCACTTACGGAACCTTTGATTTGCTTCATTGGGGCCATATCAATCTATTAAAACGCGCTAAAGATTTAGGAGATTATCTGATCGTTGCCATTTCAACGGATGAATTCAATGCTTTAAAAGATAAAAAAGCTTATCATAGCTTTGAAAACAGAAAAATGATCCTTGAATCAATCCGTTATGTGGATGAAGTTATACCGGAAGACAATTGGGAACAAAAGAGGGAAGACATCGTTCGTGAAGGTGTAGATATTTTTGTAATGGGTGATGACTGGAAAGGTCAATTCGATGAATTATCCGAAGTTTGTGAAGTGGTCTACCTTCCAAGGACAATCGGCATTTCGACTTCCCAAATTAAAGATGACCTTTTACAAGTTACTAATGGCTAAAGAATTCGCGATAGGGATTTATCTTTTTTGTTTCAAAGTTTTATTCTCTATCTTTAAGCTTTTCCCTTTATATGACAAAACGACCTTTGTCACATCATTCGGGGACAATTGCCAATATATCGCAGATGAAATGGACAAGCAGGACATTTCCGTTCAAAAAGTTTTTTTAATGAAATCGAGCAGTTCTATACAAGTTAGGGACGATGGGGAAACCATCGTCCTTCCGTTTGAATCAAAAAATATCATTGCCATGATCCGATCGATTTATCATCTGGCTACATCAAAATGGATTATCATCGATAATTATTTTGGCTTTCTTTCAGCTATTGCTTTCAAGGAGCAAGTGACATGTGTTCAAGTGTGGCATGCGGCAGGTGCCGTTAAGCAATTCGGGGCAAAAGACCCCTCCATTCAAAACCGTTCAGCCGGTGCAAGGAAAAGATTTTTAGAGGTATATAAAAAATTCGATTATGTTACGGCAGGTTCAGAGATAATGGCCGGGATTTATCAGGAAAGTTTTCAACTGCCGGCATCCCATATCTTAAGGACCGGAATACCTCGGACCGATTTCTTTTTTAATGATGAATCAAAAAGGACTGCCCGTAATGCTTTGCTGGCCAAGTATCCAGAACTTGAGCACAAGAAAATCATGTTATATGCCCCTACATTTCGTAATGATGGCTTGAACAACGGGGAGATTGCACTTGATTTGGAATTGCTCTACAAGGAACTTCAGGGCGAAAATTATGCGTTATTACTAAAACTGCATCCAGCTGTAAAAGCAGAGCATGATTTACAAGATAAATTCCCGGGATTCATTTACCCTGTAAATAGTGAGTTTCACGTTAATCAACTGCTGATCAGTACGGATCTTTTAATTACCGATTACTCATCGATACCATTTGAATTCTCTTTTTTGGGAAGGCCCATGATATTCTTTGCATATGACTTAGAAAAGTATGTGCAGGAACGGGGATTCTGGGAGGATTACTCTTCATCCATGCCCGGACCCGTGGTATCTACCACAGAAGAGCTCTTAAGGGAAATACGTACCGCCGATCATTCATTAATGAAGATTGCTTCCTTTAACCAAAAATGGAATGAATACTCCACGGGAAATTCAAGCAGGGAATTAGTTGATTTCCTTTTTAAATAAAACCACCCACTTCGTAAAACGAAGTGGGTTTTCATTTTTTTCAATACCCCCTCGATGTATGCACTCCCTAAAAACAGGGGCATTTTTACAGCAAATGACAATTGAAAACGTGAAGCTCCACAACATGAAAAAAGACTCACAATATAGAAAAAATTGTAGATTGCAATACTCAAACCCCACCAATATAAACCAGTAAAATACTACTATTTTCCCCTTGTAACAAAAATGTAATATGTTTAACCCCATTTAATTTGTTAGAATAGGGAAAAAGACATATTAGAGGTGGAAAACCGTGAAAAAAAGTGTTGTCGCATTTTCGACATTAGCCATTTTATCTTCGACTTTTGTTTCTCCTGCCCTTGCCGGTACATATACAGTCAAAAGCGGTGATAACTTAAGTAAAATCGCCCAGAAGCATAATACGACGGTAAAAGACTTAAAACAGCTTAATAACTTAAAATCAGACTTTTTGAGAATCAATCAGAAATTAATTACACCTAACTCCACAACAACATCAAATGCTTCTTCTGTTTCCGTGAAAAAAACAAAGAAAACCACATATACCATTGTTTCAGGTGATACCTTAACCAGGATAGCAAACAAGCATGACCTTACACTTGCTGAATTGATGAAAATGAATAACTTAAAATCCGATAGAATTTATGCAGGCGCCAAACTTATCGTATCCAAATCAACCACCACCACTACCATTGATTTACCCGGCAGCTCCAAACCATCCAATGTGACTCAGACCCCAGCCAATTCGTCTACATACTTAGTGGTAAAAGGTGACACTCTTTCCAAAATTTCCAGAAAAACCAACTTGACCGTAGCCCAGCTTAAATCAATCAACTCGTTAAAGTCCGATTTAATCAGAGTGGGTCAAAAACTAAAATTAAGTAAATCGGCAAGCACTGCCCCTGCAGAAAATAACGATGCTGGAAAAGTGGAGGCCCCAAGTTCGGGGAACAAAGTGGCCAAGCTCGTTTCCGAAGCAAAGAAATTAATTGGTACACCTTATTCGTGGGCGGGTGCCTCCCCATCAGGTTTCGATTGCAGCGGATTTATTTACTATACGTTCAAGAAGGCTGGGTATGATGTTCCCAGGCTTTCATCTTCCACATATTATGATATGGGTAAAAAAGTTACTTCACCGAAAAGCGGCGATCTTATCTTCTTTGCAACGGGTTCCAATAAATCAGTGATAAGCCATATGGGAATCTACTTGGGCGGCGGGGAATTCATTCATGCCTCATCAAGTAAGGGAGTAACAATAAGTGCTACTTCAAACTCTTATTTCAAAAGTAAAATCATCGGTTATAGAAGTTTATAAGATTTACTTGCCAGGCTTTCTCTTAAAGTCTGGCAATTTTATGTAAAAGATTCATAGCTCCTTTTTATCTCTATTTATACTATTAACGAAACATTCTAATGATGTGCTAACGAAGGAGTTCTGTTTCTGGGATTCCTTCGTTTTTTTGGAAGAAAAAAGGTAAATATGCACTCTAAGTACAAAAAGAAACTATTCTATTTTTGATAAAAAAAAGGTATAGTTAAAAATACCGACTAGGTACTTTTTCACACCTTCCATTTTGTGGGATGGTTAAGGGAGGAATATTAAATGAGATCCGAACATAAAAAAAAGAAAAAGAAACGCAAAACGTTTAAAATAATCGGCTTCACCCTTCTTATCCTTTTCATTGGCGCAGGTGTTTATGGCGCTTCAGTTTATCAATCATTAGCCGGTGCGATCAGCACCATGCAGGGTACAGCCCATAAAACGGATAAGCGAGTAGAGGACATCAAGTTCAAAAGCAAAGATCCATTTTCATTACTAATTCTTGGTGTGGATGAAAGAAAAAATGACTCAGGTCGATCAGATACGATGATTGTCATGACGGTTAATCCTAAAAAGGAATCGATTGAGTTATTGAGTTTACCGAGAGATACGCGTACAGAGATCATCGGTAAAGGTACAACTGATAAAATGAACCATGCCTATGCATATGGCGGAGTTCCCATGTCGATCAATACAGTGGAAGCCTATTTGGATATTCCGATTGATTATTATGTCAAAATGAATATGGAAGGCTTTCAGGATATTGTGAATGCTGTTGGTGGTGTCACAGTCGATAATGATATGGACCTTGCCTATAAAGGATATACCTTCAACAAAGGCACAATCGACCTAAATGGTAAAGAGGCCTTGATTTATTCCCGAATCCGTAAAGAAGATCCCCGCGGGGATTATGGACGGCAAATGCGGCAACGCCAGGTTATTCAAGCTGTCATGAAAAAAGGATCAAGCCTATCAACACTTACCAATTATGACGATATATTCGAAGCTCTAGGTAAGAACGTGGAAACCAATTTAAGTTTCAATGACATGTTAAGTATCCAAAATAACTACAAATCATCCCTCAAAAATATTGAACAATATACACTTGAAGGTGACAATCAACGGGTAAATGGCGTTTGGTACAACATCGTTCCAGAAGATACAAAGCTTGAAGCCCAGAATCGTGTGAAAGAACATCTGGGATTATAATGGATGGAGGATGGCTTTTATCAGTCATCCTCTTTTTTTACCTTTTTCCCAATCTGTTTAAAGTAATCGGAACGTATCACTTGATCACTCAGATCTATCACCTTTTGGTCTTCAGGTGAAAATCCATCGGCCTTGCCTTCCCCATTTATTTTCATTTGAGAACCATAATCGCCTTTCATTATCAAAGCATCGCCCTCTTCGCCATTCAGCATGCTCTCTCCAAAGTATGAAGAACTCTTAATATTGAACAGATCATATAGAGTTGGCAGAATATCGATTTGGCCAGCTACCTTATCAATCGTTCTTCCTTCCATATCCTCCTGATAAATGATCACGGGAATGGGCATATATTTTTCAATCCACTCTTCATCGCTAATTTTACTGCCGTAATACGCTTCAACCTCGTGTTTATCTTTTAAAAATAGTCCATCATGATCTCCGTATATCACAATCACGCTGTTTTTCAATTTCCCGTCATCCTTCAATTTCTTTATGAAATCCCCGATGGCGGAATCTGTATAATGAATGGCTTCAAAATATTTGGTCAGGTAACTGTTCTCTTTTCCAACTTCAGACTTCAATGTTATCTGTTCTTTCGGTAGTGAAAAAGGGACATGGCTGGTCAGAGTAACGAAAAAGGCGTAATAGGGATCTCGTTTATCTTTTAAGAAATCATAGCTTTGATTGAAGAAACTGCGGTCTCCCAAGCCCATCGAAATCATCTCATCCTGCTGCATATCCTCTATGGAAAGATAGTCATCAAACCCTAGCGAGGGATATGCATGCTGCCTATTCCAAAAGTCTTCTTCATCTCCGTGGAAAGCAAAACTTTGATAATCCGACTTCTTTAATTCCTTAGCAAGGCCCGGAAAATCATTATAAGGGAATCGAAAAAAGGTCGCACCTTGCTTTAAGGGAAATAGACCGGTATTCACGATAAGCTCTCCGTCAGATGAATTTCCAAATACCGTCTGTGGATATACATTCGGAAAGTACACCCCCCCTTTCGCCAGTTCATTCATGAATGGCGTGACCTCCTGCCCGGCACTACTTTGAAATAGCGGAAACGCCTGTAAAGATTCCACCTGGATGATAATGAGATTCTTCCCCTCCAACGAGCCTGAATGGACATTTTCCTTTCTTTTCTTTTTATTGAAGTAATCAGAAACGGCCTTCTTTTCTTCCGAGGACATTCCATGCCTTCCAGAGTCAGTCAGATAGGCATATGTATCCAATCCGTGATGACCGATAGGGCCCCAGGTTCGCAAGAAGGTATTCGCCTCATAACGCCGGGTTATATCTACTTTGTCGATAAAGATATTCTTGACCGGCTTTAATCCTGCTATCATCAGGAATATTACGGCCGGCACTAGTGCCATATGCTTGAGGGGGTATTTTTTCTTCACAAATGATTCAGCAATTGGGATGCCTACCAGAAGAAAGATTGCATCCTTCATTTCCATCATACTGAATATACTTTCACCTAGACCATTCAGATTGCTTTTTTGCATCCACATATAGGAAGTTATAGGTGTCGAATAATAACGATAAAACCAGATGTCCCCAAGGAAAAAGACCATGATCGAAAGAAGGAAAGCTGAAAAAATGATGCCCTTTACGATTCCATTCGATATCCATTCCTTCAGATAAACAATAAAACCGGCAACACCGATGATTATCGTAATGATCCCAATAGAAAGATCGTTCCCCATCCTATCATTCGTATAAATGAACAGTATGGCCACGATTGAAAATGACAATATCTCCAATAGCCTCTCCTTCAATCGTTGATTCAGGTTATTCTTCATGCTCCTGCCACTTTCCTCTTCATTATTTCCAAGCCTTAGTTAAGCCTGATTGCGGAAGATCACTTATAAATATTACTTAGCGTTGCCATTTATGAGAAATTGCACACAGAAAACGGCATAAATATTTGGCACTAATGACTTCCCTAATAAACAAATAGCCTTCATCACTAAAAGGATGAGGGCTTTGCTTTGGCACTCCGGCAAAAAAGCGGTTGCCGCCAGATCATTCGGTTGTTTTCCTACTTTCTCTTCCATTCAAAAGCAATTTTCCAACCTTCATCAGGAATCGATTCCGCCAACATATTTCCTTCCTCGAATAAGAAACGCCATGGCATGCTTGAAAGTGCTGGAATCTCCCCAAGCTCTGTAAGATCGAATGTCTTTTTTGCGAGGAATTTTCCATCTCCATCAACTAACAGTAAATCCACGATATCAAACCTGACAGCTTTCTCTATTGAATTTCGTAGAAAAGCCACTATGATTACATCATCTTCCACCCTGGTCAGCTTGATGCCGGATATTGAAATTTGGTTCGGTTTTAATGCAGGCAGCCTTTGATGGTGGAATTTATATACATATTCCTCTTGCTTGGAAATTTCCCACCCTTTGTGAAACATCAGGGCAGTATGAACGGTGTCATCCTCATTTAATAACTCATGTACATCTGAAGCTGCATTATCCCTTTTTCCAAATAAACTCATCGTTCCTCCCCTTCCAAAGCAGCTGCATCTTCCTGATTGCTTTTCATATATTCCAAAAAACGGATGCTTATCTCCGTCTCAATTTTACTTAATAGAAGGTTGAATTGACTGAGAGCCGCTTTTTCAAACAGTGTATATGGGTCCTGCTGACCATACCCGCTTAAACCAATGCCTTCTTTCACATTGTTCATTTCATCTAAATGGTTCATCCAATTTGTATCAATATGCTGCAGCATGAAAGCACGCAACTGGTTTCCCCATTCTGCATCGTCTTGAAAGATCATCAGCCTCGATTCCAATTCACCTAAAGCATCCAACGCTTTTCCTTCAATTCGGCCTTCTAAATCCTGCAAATCACTTGCCTGCCAACCTAACGACAGGAAAACAAGGGAAAGCTCTTCAATAAAGGCAGAGGAATCAGGTTCCACCATATGTTCAGGATAATATTTCATTGTGAGCCTAGTAATGTATTTTTCGATATATTCAAGTAAAATGGCCGACATCCGTCCAGGCTCCATATCAAGAATCCTATCTCTCATTGCATAGATGATTTTACTCTGCTCATTTAATGCATGTTCTAACTTCAATAAATGGTAGCGGCTTGATTGATGCATCTGCTCTACCGTTTCCTGAACCATTTTAACGAATTTATCGGGTGCAGGGCTCAGCACCAATCCATTTTCATCCATTTTGATTTTCTTTATATAACGCCCGATTTCTTCTTCATCATAGTAATTAAACAAATCATCCTCCAAAGAAATGATGAATTGTGTTGAACCAGGATCACCCTGCCGGCCGGAACGCCCTCTTAGCTGCATATCGATCCGACGGCTTTCGTGTCGCTCCGTACCGATAATATGAAGGCCGCCCAATTCCTTGACATCATTCGCAAGTAATATATCCGTTCCTCTCCCAGCCATGTTCGTGGCCAGCATCACTTGATTTTTTTGCCCGGCATTCGCGATGATTTCAGCTTCATCTTCTTCCGTCTTCGCATTAAGGATTTGATGTTTGATTTTCTCCTTCTCTAGTTGAATTGAGATTTTTTCAGATTGCTCAATGGAAGTCGTACCGATCAGAATAGGTCTGCCTCCATCATGAATCCGTTTTACTTCCGTGACGATTTTGTTGATTTTGCTTGTTTCATCTTTATAAATCAAATCAACCTCATCAACTCGAATGATGGGCTCATAAGTTGGAATTTCGATGACGGGGAGCCGATATATTTCCTGGAATTCTGACTTTGATGGCATTGCACTGCCTGACATCCCAGACATTGAATGATATAATCGAAAATAATTTTGGACGGTAATCATGGCCTGTGTTTCATTCTCTTCGGAAATCTCCAAGCCCTCTTTTGCCTCAATTGCTTGATGAAGTCCATCACTGAAGCTTCGCCCTTCCATCACCCTGCCTGTGAATTTATCGATGATAGCAACCTTTCCATCGATGACAATGTAATCCACATCCAATTTCATGATCGCATGGGCTTTTAGCGCCTGTGTAACATTATGTAATAACTCTTGATGTTCCATTCCATACAGATTGTCGATATCAAAGGCCTCTTCAATCTTGGAAGCCCCTTGATCCGTAAAAAAGGCAGACCTTGACTCGCTGAAAATCTCGTAATCATCATTTTCTATAAATGTCTTCATGATTTGTGCCGTGATCTGGTGAAGCTCGGTTCCGTCGCTTGCCCTGCCCGCAATGATTAATGGTGTCCTCGCTTCATCAATCAAGATGCTGTCAATCTCATCGACGATGGCAAATCGGTGTCCTCTCTGAACCTTTTCTTCTCTTCGGTAAACCATATGATCACGCAAATAATCAAAACCGAACTCTGTTGCCGTTCCATACGTGATATCTGCCGCATACGCTTCACGTTTTGCGGAAGGTCCCATTTGGGAAATGTTCAAACCAACCGTCAATCCTAGAAATTCATGAATTTGTCCCATTAACTCTTTATCACGTCTGGCCAAATATTCATTGGCCGTAATAATATGGACACCATTACCGTACAGTGCCTGTAAATAGCTAGGCAAAGTGGAGACAAGCGTCTTCCCCTCGCCCGTATTCATTTGTGCGATGCCCCTTTCACTGAGCACAAAACCGCCTGCAAGCTGAACATCATGATGCCTAAGATTCAATACTCGTTTAGAAGCCTCCCTCACGACCGCAAAAGCTTCAGCTTTTATTTCCAATATGTTTTCACCAGCATCCAATACGCTTTTAAATCTATCCTTCATTCCGCTTAATTCCAAATCTGAATATCTTTCATATTTACCCTCTAGCCGATTCACATCTTCTACCAACTTATAAATTCTCTTTAAGTCTTTAGAACCTTCTTTGAAGAACCTTTTCATACTGGATAGCATAGGTTTTTCTCTCCTATTAATTCAATTGAACTTTAGTGAAATTATATCAGGTAAGTATTTACTGTTTATTAATTATCACCTTTATATTGTAATTATATAGAAATTATTTCTTTTTTTGAATAAATTACGTAAAAAGCGGCTGGATGCCCTTCCATTAAAAGCGCTAAAAAGATTAGCTCCATCCTGAAAATCATGGAGGGGTTTTTTTATCGATTTAAACAAATAATAGGAAGACTTTCACCCAATGGAGGATTACAGATGAGTAAGACAAGCAGAAAATTCATTCATAAACTTGCACAGCCGCATCACTTTGGATTATTCGTTCTTATATTTTGCTTTATTTACATGAGCTCCCCTATTCAAGCAGAGACAAAAAACACCCCCAAGAATGTCATATTGCTGATTGGCGACGGCATGGGGGTAGGGGCCATAGAAATTGCCCGGCAATTGGAATATGGAAAGACAGGTGTTCTACATTTGGAACAACTGGAGCATGTTGCCCTGATGCGCACGTATTCCGCCAATAATTTCGTCACTGACTCTGCAGCAGGAGGGTCCGCGATTGCCACTGGTATAAAAACCAAAAATGAATCAATCGGTGTCGATGCCAATGGTTCCGAGGTGGATAGTATATTGGACGCGTTTCAGAACAATGGAAAAAAAGTGGGGATCATCTCAACCAATATGGTAGTCGATGCCACACCCGCTGCCTTTGGTGCAAGTGTTCCTAACCGCTGGACAGGTGGCGCAAATATCGCGAGGCAGCTATTTGATAACCGGATCGACGTCATTCTCGGCGGAGGTGCCAGCTATTTCGAGGCGGATAAGCAGAATGGCGAGGATTTAATCGCTAAATTTAAACAAGCTGGCTATGGGATTACGACGACGAAAGAAGAACTTAGTTCCATTAATAAACCGGAAAAACTTTTAGGGTTATTTCACCCTACCTATATGAATTTTAAACTGGATAAAGAAGTATTACATTCCCAAGAGCCATCCCTGCCCGAAATGACATCCAAAGCGATGGATATTTTATCAAGGGGTGATAAAGGATTTTTCTTGATGGCCGAAGGTGCGCGTATTGACCATATGGAGCATGCCGCCGATATCACTGGAATATGGAAAGAAACGATCGAATTTGACCAAACCGTGAAAGAGGTTGTAAATTGGGCAAAAAATCGAAATGATACATTGATTGTTGTACTTGCAGACCACGAAACAATGGGGACCTCCGCTTCTGAAACAATGGATATCACTGCATTGAAAAAAATCAGGGTTTCATCTGAATATATGTCCAAACAGCTTACATTTGATAAAAATAATGAAATCAATCCAGAAAGTGTCGTTTCCACATTCAAGAAGTATGCACATATATCCCTTACGGATCAGGAAGTCGATCAATTCATCGATAACGTAAGAAAGAATAGAACGCTCGTCTATCCACAACATCAAATCGATTGGGAAATCGGAAGCACCATCGCCAGGCATCATAAGGCGGGTGTAGCTGATCGAAGCACAAGGGCGGCCAGTTCCACAGGAGGGCACACAGCCAATATGATTCCCGTTTTCGCCTCTGGTCCAGGCAGTGAAGCCTTCGATGGAGTCATTGAAAATACGGATATTTCGAAAATCATCACAAAAGCAGCCGGTGTTCCGTTCACACCTGGTCAGCATAAAACAAAAGAGGAATGAGTATCTAGATTTTTCGGAATTCATTTCTATTGAGGTCCGTTAACTCAAGTTTAGGGGAATTCCCCTGGAGTTTTTAGGGCATTTACTCGTGAGTTTGAGGCGTTTACTCGTGAAATTGCGTTTTACTCGTGAATTTGGGGCATTTACTCGTGAATTTGCTCCATTTACTCGTAAGTTTGGGGCATTTACTCGTGAGTTTCTGCCTTTTACTCGTGAATTTGTGCTTTACTCGTAAGTTTGGGGCATTTACTCGTGAGTTTGTACCTTTTACTCGTGAGTTTGATTCGTTTACTCTTGAGTTTGCTCCATTTACTCGTAAGTTTGGGGCATTTACTCGTGAGTTTGTGCCTTTTACTCGTGAGTTTGCTCCATTTACTCGTAAGTTTGCCACTTTTACTCGTGAGTTTGATGAAGAAACTAAATACCATTTAAAAAAGACGCCATAATTGACGTCCTCCACATTCATTTTTTTACATGTTTTTTTAATACATACCCAATTTGGCTTCCCTTTTTCACTTTATACCATTCATCTTGTTGAGCTAGGATCGTTACGGCTTGGTCCCTGTATAGATTCCCGACCGTTTCAGAAGATGCATTTTTATTTTTTTTAATATATAATTCTCTTGCTGTCACTATTCCTGTGGTCTTCCTAATGGAGACTTTCGTTGAAATGGATTTCTGGTTGTTACTCTTATCCTTAGCGGAGATTGTCACCGTAAACGTCCCGTTGGACATATTTTTGAAATCCCAGGTTGCCGATTGCCTGCCTTTAGTGAACTGTCTTTCAGAAAGGATGCCAACAACCTTTCCTTTACTGTTCTTAATTTCCACTGTTACATTAGCGTTTTCATTAATGGTATAGGTTATGTTCGCTTTCTCGGTACTATAATCACCCGATGTATTGACATCGGTGATTTTCGGTGCCGACGTATCTTTACTGATCTTAATCGCCATTGTGGCCAAACCTTCATTCCCGGTTCGGTCCATTGCTGATATTTCTGCTTCATATGTACCGTTATTTACTGTTTTTGTGTTCCAGATTGCTGAATGGGTACCCTTTTTCATTGTTTGGTCACGGACTGGGGTAGCTAAGGCTTTCCCTTTACTATTTTTAATCGTGAGTGTTACCACAGCATCTTCTTTTAGGGAGTATGTGATTCCAACCTCATCATTTAAATGATCCGGCTCCGCTTTCATGTTAACTGAATTTAGTTCCGACTTTAAGACAAGTTCCGTTTTAGATCCAGCACCTGGTCCATATTCCTTTTCTATAGTTGTGTCAGGATAATAAAACCCCAAAATCTCTTGATATGATTGGCCTGCTTCCGCTCTGTTTTTCGCTCCAAACTGACTTAGTCCGACACCATGCCCATATCCTGATCCTTCAATAGAGATTTTGGAAGGATCGGTAGATGAATGGTCAACCAAATAGCTTTTCATCACCTCTTGCCCCACCATGCCCCTGATTTTGGAAGCCGCTGCATTAGTAAGCTTAACCGTTTGCTGCAAAAGTTTCCCCCTGTCATCAACGAGACCCCTTACATAGAAATTCAGTTGGATGGAGCCTTTCGTTACACGGCCTCCCGTTTTTTCATCTGTAAATGTTAACAAGGGAATATCCGTTATTTTAATATCTTTATTCGCATATCCATTATTCTTCAGCCAAACCTTCAGCTTCGGCACAACCGTTTTATCTTTTTCCTCTACACTTGCCCACCATTCTTCCGGTTTAGATAAATCCATTTTCGAAAGGTCGATTTGCTGTTTGTCCAGCATTATCTCCCAATTGGTTTTCGAATCATAGGGATCTTCTTTTATAGATAAATATGCAAGGGAATTGCCACTTGACCAAACATTTGAATTCGATTCGGTCATTCCTCCATTGCTTGAGGAAAAGAACGCTTCGATTATTTCGCCATCATGTTTGATTACCATGCCCTTTGTCTGTTCAATGGCTGAATTAGTTCGATAGTGACCGGCAGCCCCGCCATATACTTGGTAAGAAACCGTATCATCAATTATTGTGGATTGATGGCGAAGTGCATAAGTCCGGGCGGCAATCGCCTGTGCTTTTAAGGCTTCGGCATGCCATAGAGCGGGCATCTCCAGCGGGACAACGCCCTTTAGATAATCTTCCATGTAAACATGATTGATTGGCCGGATGTAACCGTCCTCCGCTGTAAATGAAAATGAGCCAAGATACGGACGGCCGTTTATGAACAATGAAGCATCAGGTTTACCTGGCATTACCTTAAAGGAAGCATAAGATCCCATTTTCTTAAAACCTTTGTATACGGCAAGTTTACCCGACTCCACTTTCAAAGTCAGATTTTCACCTGCCTTAATGAATATCTCTCCCCCTGAAGTACGGTAGTCCCCGGTTGCCTTTATTTTGACGCTGGTTCTATTCCCCAAATAATTCTTCAGTTTCACTTCCATCGATGTATTCTCTTCCGCTGCCGTTGCTTCATGAGAAGGAAATGCAAAAAAAGTGATAAAGAAAGCGATAAACAAATACCTTAAACTTCTCATTGCTTTTCATCCTCATTCCTATTCTATTTATCTTTCAAATATTTTTGAATTAATCTTGTTCAATCCATTGGTAGGGATAACGGCCTGGATGGTGTCACTGCTGCAGAAATTCCTGATGATTTCAGGACCACCGGGATCACGGGCTTACTTGCAGGTTACTGAACTCTCTTTTTACATTCTGTATGTACGACTCATTATCCTTCAAATCCAGCTTTATTGTCTTAACAAATTGGAATCGTCAACGTGTAAAAAAATAAAAGCAGGACATGGAAGAAACCATGTCCTGCTTTTTAATGATAAATGCTTGCTGCATTTTTACCCATTTCTGATGGGTACTTTTTTCTTTACTTCAAATACTTCTTCAATACCGGTTTCATACGATCGACAACGACATGGCTGCCGCCTCGTCCTTTTACATCTTCAATCATCCATGCCATGAGAAGTTCCGGGTCTTCTGTGTCCATGGCAACAAACCAGCCATTTTCTGTTCCGTCAGCATTTTTGGATGCCTTGATTTCGGCAGTTCCCGTTTTGGCAGCGATTTTGATGCCTAGATCATCTATTCCATGTCCGCTTCCCTTAGGATGTTCCACCACTTGTGTCAGCATCTTGGTGACCTGATTTGCTTGGTCTGCCGATATCGCATTTTCTTTCCATATTTTCTTTTCTATTTTATCTCCTGTTATTAACGAAGGTGTCAGGATGTTTCCTTCATTCAAGAAGGCTGAATAGGTCATGGCAAGATGGAGCGTGCTCATTTGGACTTGCGCTTGACCATATCCGGCATCTGCCAAGCGTCCCTCGCTGTCGATCTTACCGATGCTCGATGCTTTGATCGGATAATCGTAGTTCAACGACTCATCAAATCCGAATGCCTTGAGTCCATTTGTGAATTTTTCCTTTCCAAGCCCCAAAGCTTTTTGGGCAAAGTAAATATTGTCTGAATAAATTAATGCCTTTTCCATATCGATTGGAACACCGGGGTCCGACACCCTTGTAATGGAATGATCTTTCCATGTCGATTTGGCCCACGTTTTCCCTTGGATATTGATCGACTCTTTCGGATCCACACCATTTTTCAAAGAGATTGCCGCAGTGATGGCCTTAATGGTTGAACCAGGTGCAAACGTCGAACTGAAGCGGTTCAAAAGTGGTTTTTCCGGGTCTTCTTCAAGCGCTTTTTGTTCCGCTTTTGTTATCCCGAAAATATATTTATTAGGATCGAATGACGGACTTGAAACAAGTGCAAGCGTTTCGCCTGTCTTCGGATCAATTGCCGATGCCGATCCAGTTTCGTTCTTATATTGCTCGAAGATATCCTTTTGAAGCTCGGCGTCGATGGTCAAGGTAATTGTTTCTCCCTCTTCAGCAGGCTTTTCAGCAATCACTTTTTCTTCGCCATCTTCGGTTTTAATAAAGATTTTACCGCCAGGTTCACCTTTAAGCCGCTCTTCCAACACTTCCTCAAGTCCTCGCTTGCCAATAACGTCACTTGCGGTATAACCTTTTCCTTTCAATTTCTCCAGATCTTCCGCCGATGCTTCACCGACATATCCAATTAGATGAGCAGTAGCCTCTTTATACGGATAAATACGCTCTTCCGTATTATTGACAGATACACCGGCAATGCTCAATAGCTTTTCCAAGGTTGCGGCATTATCATTTGACATTTTCTTGATCGGCACGAAATAGCTTGGCTTTACCCATGATTGTTTTAATTTCTGATTCACTTCGTCGGTGGACATATTGAGGATTCCAGCAACCTTTTTAACCGTTTCGGATTCGTTGGCCATTTTCTCTGGCACGATCCCCACTTCTGCTACCATTCCATTCATGGCAAGGCCGCGTTCATTTCTATCGACAATTTCACCGCGAATGGCTGGATACGATTCAACCGATACCTTTTCTCCAGCTTTCAATTGAGGGAATATATAGCTTTCATCCCACTTGATGTACCAATTTTCTTCCTCGCCTTCCCCTTCCTTGACAAGTGTCGCTTTATGGTCAGAGCTGACAGCACCAGCCATAGTGGACATGTCAACGGTATATGAAAGGCTTACCTTTTCTCCATCTTTATGATTTTTCTCTTCTTTAGGCTGTTTATAGTCCACCTTTAATTGGTCGGCTTCTATGCCCGTATAGATTTTTTCATAACGCTTCGCAAATTCATCCGCACTGATTTCTTTCTTTGTCTCAGGCGACAGATACTCGTACATCTTCGCAAAATCCTGTTTATTCCAAAGCTTCGTATATGCCGCAAAGCGATCTTCCGGACTAGGCTCATCCGAGCATCCGGCCAGGAACAATACGCTCATCAACAATAAGCTGGAAACTAAAGCTAGTTTCTTCATGATTTCCTCCTAATGAATAGTTAGAATGATATACCTATAGTTTAGCAAAATATTAGGGGAATGGGGGATTTTGCATCCCGAATTTCTTCATTTTTCTAATTGACCATGTTTTTTCTAAAACAAAAGTCCTGTACATAGTGTACAGGACTTTTATTTTAAAGCATTCTTTTTTTTCGGCTTTTTTTCTCTTGCAGCCATTTTTTCAAGAAGAAAAAGCCCAAGATGGCCGAAATGATTAGACCGCTTGTCGTAACAATGACAGCTACCCATTCGTATAAGGAGTAATTCATATAAGCTTTCCACGGTAATTTCCCTTTCCAATCGTCAATATATAGATTCATTCCGAATATCCCGGAAACAACCGTATAAATCGTTAGTATTTGCAAAAGATAATTACTGCTTTTCCCAGACAGTTTATCCTGATTTTGATAAAGGTAGGAAAGTGTTTCCTTCACTTCCCTGTAGAGAGCGGCAATCCGGAAGATTTCATCCGTTTTTTTGAATAGCTCTTTACCGATTGCCGTACTATTGACTTCAGTGAATAGGTACTTTGCAGAAAACTGAGTGATCATGAAAATCAGCTGTTCCGTATCCGATTGATCTTTTTCCACATCTATCTGGGAATGTTCATGAGCCAATTTAAGCAGTACGATTTTATAATAGAAGAAAAGCAATACTGTATAAAAATGCTGGCCATACATTTCGCTTGCCAGTTCCTGTTCCAGTTTACCTGTCGCTTTCGTGACACAAGCGAAATGATACATGCTAGTTACATAATAGGTTTCCTTGCCCCACCTGTCATATACCCTTTCTTGATAATACTTTTCTATATAATCGGGGTTTAATGCGCCTATATATGGCTCACCATCATTGTCATACCCGTTCAGCTCACTGATGCGGAATAAATCATTTTTAGTGATATCACGATTCTCAGGGAATGCAGTATAGCTGATCACGTACATTCTTTCATCGATGAAGAAGGGCAAACTGCCAAAATAAGTCGGGTTCGCTTGTTCTTCATCCATATATTCCTCAATTGGCGGCAATAGTTCATTGAAGATGAAATCCTTCACCTGTTCATACTGATTTTCACGACAGCTTACTTTCGTTTTTTCTTCATCATCAGCAATCGGTTCGAGGATTCGGAATGTATCGCCAAAATAGAGCACATCATCATAAGAAAGCCCTTCAGGCAAAGTAATGCGAAGATTCATCATGCCAATATGAAATGGGCATATGAAGATATCTATAGAGTTGATAATAAATGGGGTATTTAGATAGGGTGATTCGAAGGTACAATCAAAATCCAGTTTTTTCGTGAAACGCCGCAAGCCTTCCTTCTGTTTTGCATTACCAGGAAATAAAATAGGCTCGATGTAAGGCATGAAATACTTTTCCAATTTACGGTGAGAAACTTTATGGCCACCGTAAAATTGATTTTGTTGTTCCATATCTTTCAAGTTCAAAAAAACGAAATTGTCCTCAACCAACTTTTCCACAAACTTTTCAATCATTTTTCCTTCAAGCGCAAATGGAAAAATGTACTGCTGGAAAGTTCGCTTCGTAGGATCATTCTTCACTTTCACATCCATAAAATATATTCCTCCGATTTGAACTGCTAAAAACAGGTTTAATTCATCTTATTTCTTATATTTACCCATGTATATACAAACAAAACGAAACATATTATAGAAATAAAGTGGACAAATTGTCCAATAAAAAAAAATCCCCCAAGCAAGTGCTCGGGGGCCATCGAAAAGAGTTCTTCAACCCTCTTCACTTTAGGGTACTAGAAACTGATGTTTCTAATGAAAAATCCGATATTCGGACCATTTTAGCATTTATTTAAAGTATGATAAAACATGAAATTCCTCCATATTTAGGCATTAACACTCATTATTATCTAATTAATCCTTATATACAGGGATTCACAGAAGAAAATATAACTATAGGAATAATAACGAAATTTTTTTTGTTCACTATTTTTTTCCCTTTATCATGAAAATCACGTTTTAACTAATGAGGAATGGGTAAATAAAAAACAAAGGAGAGACATCATGAAATCCGATAGCAATAAACAACACTTTAAATTTTTTGAAAGAACAAATAACGCTAAACCAAGTGAACGGAAACAAATGAGCGATTTCATCAAAAAGAAGATGAATGCTCAAAACTTTCATTTAAATGGTAAAAACTCATGACGGGTTGGATGTCATGAGTTTTTATCGTTTAAAATGCGATTTCATTTCCCTGAAGGTTGTGCTTTACACATTTCTTGATACCGATTACATTCAAAAAATGTTTAATTTTTTTCATCGAGGTTGCCTGATATTCATCTACAATGGAAAACTCTTTAATATAAGCGATTTTTTCTTGTATATCTGTATCTATATGATCTTGGCTGTATTCTTTTTCATCTGATTTTTTGCATGTGTACACCACAGCTTCGCCAATATTCTTGGCTGCCTTATCAAAATAAAAAGAAAACACAATGGCACATTCATCATCGTAAAAAGAGGGTTGAACTTTCATATTAATATCCATCGTTAACCTTACACCTCTCTCCGTTTTGTTATTTACACTATAACAAAATCATTAAAGGGAAATAGGCGTTACAAACTACCCTCACGTTTCTTCCGCACCTACCAAATAGACCTTACTCTCACCTTTCATAGATAATTATAACTACAGGAATATGCGCAAAAGAATAATCATTTAATCATAATAAAAAAACATCTTCTAATGAAGATGCTTGAATGATTGATAGGGAAGCTTCATTACTTATTTATATAAACCTGGAAGTTCTGCGTAAAGGCCTGGTAATTCGCTTGGGACAATAACAAAAGCAGCGATGATAAGAAAAGATACGACTAATGCTTTAGTACTTTTTTTCATAGGTCATTCCTCCTTTTCTTTAAAAAAATATTGGTTAAAATAGAAATTAATTCTATAGTTATATTTAACCACACTTCTTAAAACCATATATTTCGACTAAAGATTCTATTTAAACCGTTCAGGACCTGTACATACCGCTTTCACCGATTTTTCATGACAAAATATAACTCTAGGCATATTTTAAGGAGAATCAAAATGGATTTTTTTGCAGTTGGACAAAAGATCAAAGAGCTACGTAAACAAATCGGGCTTTCGCAGGAAGAGCTGGCATCCGGTATTTGTACACAAGCACAGATCAGCAAGATTGAAAAAGGCGATGTCTATCCATATGCATCCACCCTCTACTTAATTTCCCAACGTTTAGGCGTTGATGTAAACTATTTTTTCGATATTGGAATGACCCCTAGGCTGGATTACGTTGAAGAAGTGATTTATCAATTAAAAATAGCCAGAAGAACCCGAAATTATGAGGAAATGCAGCAAATTGTAAAGGCTGAGGAAAACAGTCCCCTCTTTCTTCAGAATAAAAAGAATCATCAATTGATTCTTTGGCACAAGGGAATATATGAATATGAAAAAAATAAAGATTTAGATAAAGCCATAGAATTCATTAATCAGGCCATCGCCATTACTCATACGACCGACAAAATATATTCGGAACGGGAGCTTGAAATCTTAAGCAGCCTTGGTGTAATGTATGTTGCCGAAGAACAGTACGAAAATGCATTCGCCTTGTTAAGGAAAGCTTTAGATCACTTGAAAGCCCTACCCTTTTTGACGGATAAAACGCTAAAGACACGCCTATCCTATAATTTTGGCAGAGTGTTAACACGACTGGTCCGATACGAAGAGTCCATTGCCTGCTGCCAAGATGCCATAAAGTGGTGCCTCGAACATGATCAATTATATGCTTTAGCTGATTTACACTACCATTTAGGTTACAACTTTGAACTCGTAGGTAACTTTGAAGAGGCAAAAGAGTACTTGGAAAAGTCAGCGTTTCTATTCAATTTACAAAAAAACCATACCTTTGTTACATTCATCAACAAAAAGTTGGACAGTTGGAAGAACGAAATGAAAATAAACTAAATTCTATATTTTTGGCCATTTCCACGGGAATGGCTCCAGACTGGCAAACTCGATGAAAATCGAGTTTGTCTACAATTTTTTTAGGAATGTACAATTTGAACGTTGCCTCCAGGCACCCGCTCGAGTCAACGTTGTTTTACTTTTATATAGAACCCCATTTGCCTACAAACTGAGCCATACACCAGGAATATGTATAATTTTACACGCATCATTTTCAAAACCTCCATTCTACATTTTAAATTCCAAGCCAAAATGAAGTATAATAAAGAGATGCTTCAAAAAACGCACCTTTAAAAAAAGTTCCAGCCCCTCATCACTTAGTTTTGTGATGCGTGATGAGGATGGTTAACGTTAATGCCAGTTATTCCTGTTTATATCCGAACCGCTTATATTCAAGGGGATTTTTGACGATATTGACTTTTACAGGGTTTTTATGAATATACGGTTAGAAGCAGTGATGGTTTGTTCGATTAAATGGATTAGAACGTAAAGAGAACGGCCATGGAAAAAGCCCGGCAATCGATCTCGGGATGAAATATATGCCCGGCCCAAGAATAACCCGGGGCGGGATTACGATAAGTTAAAGAACTGATGGTTCATGATCATACAAAAAATATAAATTTTGGTAAACAGGGCTTGTCCCTGAAGGAGGAGAGTATGGAGCGGGAGTTGTTGTTAGTTGGGGAGCGGCTGGCGGAATTTTTGGAGGCCGGGGATCCGGAAGATTCGGATGTGGTGAATCAAGGGCTCCAGTTATACCGTCAGGGGCTCGTTGATATTAAAGAAGAAGCTGTGGATACGATTGCGGCTGAGGTACAGGATGGGACACGCTTTAAGGCCAGGCTGAATCTGCTCTTCCCTCAGGATGGAAGCTGTACATGTGATTCAAGGTTCATATGCCGGCATCAAATGGCTGTTTTCTTTTCTGCATATTCTGAACACGCCAGTGTTTCCGAATGGCTGAGCGAATGGAAAACACCAAAAAACACCTCAACTGCTCAAGCACTGCAGCAAGTTAAACGGGCAAGTGAATTACTTAAACAGGCGGCGGGGAATTCCATCATTTTAGATAAAAGCTACCCATCATGGAAGCAATTCGTCAATGATGCCTTTGCGGAACATGTCGAGCCCCATATAGGTGAGGCTACTTATATGATTGAAAATCATATACAAACTTACTTTAAACGCCTTAGCTCAAAAGCTCCAATGGAAAGGGAATGGAAGTTGCTTTATCATTTCGTTACGCAATTTTGCACGATGCAGCTGACACTTAAAATGATTCAGCTGCATAAAAGTGAGACGCAAACGATCAGGGTCTTTTATGCACTTGCCGTCGACCTGGCAGAAGAGCTGCATGAGACGGTACAGCCGCTTAGCCGGCAAGCGAGGCCCTTCGCCTTTGATCCCTTCGTTTTCAGCATCAAGGAAGATGTAGCTAAACTACTGGATGGAGGAGAAGGCCTGGAATACGAAAAGATCGACCTCTACCGGGAGATATGGAGCTACTTATTCTCCAACTCCTCATGGCGTAAAGAGGAACTGGAACGAATCAATAAAGAACTTCCCGACAAGTATATGGGCACCACTGAGAGGACGTCCTATTCCCTCGCAGCCATTCACCTATCCCTTTTGGAGAGCCATGATAAACAAGCGATTGAGCTTCTTCATGAATTGAAGAAGGAAGCCTGTCCATACATTTTTTATTGGCTGAATCTCCTGGCTGAATCTGACAACCGATCACGGGCCATCCCTTTTATTGAATTCATCAATAATAATGTCCAGGAATTCCTTGCCGGTTTATCCGATTATTATCAACGGGTGGATTTCGTCCGAACGTTCACGACTTTAATTAATAGTTGCTGTTATAAATTAAAACGGACCGATTTGCTTGAGAAATTTTACAGGGCCACCCTTCCGCACAGCTATTGGAACTATGCAAATTTCCTTTTTGAACAAGGACAATATAAAAAATGGGTGGAGATGCATATTTACTCAGAAATCAGCATTGACTTAATCAGCAGTGAATCCATCAAAGAAGTGGTCTCAAAAGAACCGGAACTAATCCTGCCCCTTTACTATCATGCGGTCCAGGAAAAAGTTTCTTTGAAAAATCGGCCTGCTTATAAGCAAGCTGTCCGTTATTTGAAAAGGATGCGCACCATTTATAAAAAGAGCAAAAAGGAAGACGTATTCGATCGTTATATACTTTATGTAGCAGATTCAACCAAACGGCTTCGCGCATTCCAAGAAGAACTAAAAAGGGGTAAGCTTATCGATGTTTAATCCAGGGAAATTAAAAATCAAAATAGCGGCTCTCGAAAACGGAACTTACGCCCTTGGTGTCGTCAATGAAGAGAATACCTTCCTCACTACGAATTATATACGCAGGCTGTTATTCAACTGGGATGACGCAAGCTTTTATGGTACTAAAATGACTGCAGATATAGTGGATGGAAATCAAGTTTTCATTCTTGACGCCTGGGGACTTCTCAACTTTTTTGCTAGGGAAAGCTTTAACTCCTTCATAGAATGGGAATGGTCCGAGTTATCCTCCCTTTGCCTATCAGCAGCGCCCGTTCTTCATGAATCCATTGAAGCCGGAATCCCCGTACCGGATTTCACTAATCTTCAGTTGGACTCCATCGGCTGGAAGCTGCCGGAAGAAGTGGAAGAGGAATTCGTCCCTTCCTTTTGGGAAGAAGAAATATCTTTGGATCTCCCTTCTCCTGAACTGGAAACCAACCGTACTTTTATCGAAAAGTGGTATAACGGTGCCGCTAATATGTATTTAAAAAACTATTCACCCATGCAGCATAAATGGAGTGAAGCCGTCGGGGCATTAAAGGATACACGACTTTCTCCCGAAGAATTGCAGGCCTTTTTTGACAAAGACAGCTGGCAGGAATGGCTCGGTACCCTGCCCGATCCCAAGCCATTCACCATAGGTCTCCGCTTAACTGAGCCTCCTGATGGCAATGGGCCTTGGATACTCGATGTTACCCTTCGTTCAAAAAGGGATGAGAATATCGTTGAAACATATACAGGAAAAAAACTGCCGCGCGGCTGGAATAAGTATGCAAGTGAAGTGGTGCGTGCTACGAAACGCTGGCAACTCGTCGTGCCATGGCTTGGGGAGAAGGGCCGTCTGAAAAGGGAGATTTCAGAAACGGATGCATGGGAGTTCTTGACCGACGCAAGCGAAAAGCTCCTGTTTCTTGGCGTCGAAATTCTCCTTCCATCGTGGTGGCTTGCCTTGAAGGAGTCCTCATTGAAGGTCAAGGCGAAAGTGAAGAGCCAATCGAACCGCGGCCCGTCTTATGTCGGGTTAAAAGCTTTAATGGACTTTGATTGGCGGTTCTCATTAAATGGCAAAGAGCTCACTGAGGCGGAGTTCGAGGAGCTCGTCAATGAAAAAAGGCGGCTTGTCTTCATCCGCGGCCAATGGGTCAAGCTTGATCCAGCTTTCATTAAACAAATTCAGGAGCTGATGGAAACAGCTAATGAAAAAGGCATCCAATTGACTGACTTGCTGCAGCAGGAACTTTTGAATGGCGTAAATGAAGATGGCGATGACGATTCTGAAAACGACGAAATGCTCCGGATTCAATTCGAATTGAACCAGGAGCTCCGTAAAATGGTCGGAAGACTCCGGGAAACCAAAAACATATCCATCCTGCCCGTCCCTAATGAACTTCAAGGTGATCTACGCCCCTATCAAAAACTGGGCATGAGCTGGCTCCTTTTTTTAAGGGAGCATGGATTTGGTGCTTGTCTAGCCGACGATATGGGACTTGGAAAAACCGTCCAGATGATTGCCTACCTACTTCATGTGAAAGGCAAAGAAGGAGCCAGTAAAGAGCTGCCCACTGCCCTCAGGGACGAACAAAAGAGTGAACCGATCATCGTCGAAGAGGAAAGTAACGCAGAGAGCAGCGATGAGGCTGAGGTCATTACCTCTGCCCCCGAATCCGTCTCTGTACAATCGGCGCTCATCGTCTGCCCGACATCGGTCCTTGGCAACTGGCAAAAGGAATTGGAAAAATTCGCACCATCACTTAAGGTTCACCTTCATTACGGATCGAATCGTGCTAAAGGTGAAGCATTTACTAAACTGGCAGCCGATCATGATATTGTCTTAACATCATATGGCCTGACCCATCAAGATGTGGCTGAACTGACCACCATCCATTGGAGCAGCGTAATCCTTGATGAAGCTCAAAACATTAAGAATGCCCAAACAAAGCAATCCAAAGCGGTCCGCAAGCTAAATGGCAGACATCATATCGCCTTATCGGGTACGCCGATGGAAAACCGTTTAAGTGAGCTGTGGGCGATTTTCGACTTCATCAACAAGGGCTATCTCGGAACACTAAGTCAGTTTCAGGAAAAATATGTGGCGACCATTGAGCGTGATGAACAGAAAGATAAAATTAAGGAATTGCAGCGTTTGATACAGCCCTTCTTGCTTCGCCGTACAAAACGCGATAAAGAAGTCGCTCTTAATCTTCCGGATAAGCAAGAACAAAAGGAATTCGTACCGCTTACCACCGAGCAAGCATCGTTGTATGAACAACTGATAAAAGATACATTCACAGATATCGAACAACTGTCTGCCTTTGAAAGAAAAGGCATCATCCTCCAGATGCTGAATAAGCTCAAGCAGCTTTGCAATCATCCAGCTCTATACTTAAAAGAGGCGGAAAAGGAAAACATCATGAAGGCACCTAACCGATCAGGCAAACTCGAGAAGCTGACCGAGCTTATCGATGCTGTCCGCGAACAGGATGAAAGCTGTCTCATTTTCACACAATATATCGGGATGGGCAATATGATTAAAGAATTGCTGGAAAAACGATATGGCTTTGAAGTGCCATTCCTGAACGGGAGTGCGAACAAGAAGCAGCGTGATGAAATGATCACCCGATTCCAAGATGGGGAATTCCCCATCTTCATACTCTCGTTGAAAGCAGGCGGCACTGGACTTAATCTTACAGAAGCAAACCACGTGATTCACTATGATCGCTGGTGGAATCCGGCTGTTGAAAATCAGGCTACCGACCGTGCTTACCGAATTGGGCAACAGCGTTTCGTTCACGTTCATAAGCTAATCTGTACAGGGACCCTGGAAGAAAAAATCGACCAGATGCTTGATAAAAAGCAAGCCTTGAACGACGAGATCATCAGCAGTGACAACTGGATCACCGAACTTTCCACAGAGGAAATCAAGGACTTGGTTGCTCTTCAATAACCCGCTCTCACGATATGAAGATGAATGAGGGCAGGTTGTTAGCTTATTGACAAAAAAAGGGAGAATGCATATATGATATGCATTCCCCTTTTTTTATACATAAGCGTCCTGTAACTTTTAAACCCTTGAATACGTGGCATGGTCTAGTTCGAATACGTTTATCTGATTCAAAAAAGCGATTTCACCATATAGAGGGCTGTGATCCAAATGATGATTGCAGAAATTTTATTTAATATTCCAAGGAATTTCCCGGATGTATCAACCTTTTTCAGCAATCGTCCCGCAAGACATAATCCATGGAACCAGCACCATGACACAAAGATGCACGTTATGGTGAAAATCATTTTATCTTTCCCAGAATAAACAAGTGAGCTCGAACCGATTACACCTATCGTATCCAAGATTGCATGCGGATTCAGTAATGAGACGGATAGAGTAAACACAATTTGCTTTTTGGTCGACATCTGCATGGATTGGGCACCTGACTGTGAATTCGATTTGGCAAACCAAATCTGAAAACCTATATACAATAAAAATATAACTCCGATTATGATTAATGTAAGGCGCAACCAATCATATTGCATGACAACCAACGAAACACCTAAAATAGCTAACAGAATGAGCACTGTATCACAAATTGCAGCTGTGATCGTTGCTGGCAATGCCTTTTTTATTGTAGGTTGGATTGCTCCTTGATTAAAAATGAATACATTTTGCACTCCCAACGGAAGTATCAGCCCTAATGCCAAGAATAATCCATGAAAAATTGGCCCCATACGAATACCCCCTCCCTTCATATTCAGTATAATGAAAAAAACAAAGGAATTAACCATCCAATTGGTTGGTTTTCAAACCAACCAATTAATAATGAATTTAGAACATGAAAGGAGTGGTTTTCGCATGTTTATAGAATGGAGACCAAACCGGGCTTCCGACCAATCACTTCACCAACAAATAGTAGATTGGGTCAAACAACAAATTACACGAGGGGAATGGCCGGTTGGTACTAAGCTTCCATCACAACGCTCATTGGCAGACTCATTTGGTGTAAACCGAAGTACCCTCATCACAGCCATAGATGAGTTGATTGCAGACGGATTATTGGAAACTAAGATTGGTTCCGGAACATTCGTTTCAAATAATACATGGAATGTGCTCGTCTCCAGCAAACAGCCCGACTGGAAAAACTATGTCCGGAATGGCCTTCATGAACCTAATTTAAAAACGATTCAGGACATTAATCAGTATGAAACGGACACCGCCATCATCAGATTGGGCACGGGCGAACTATCTCCAGCTCTATTGCCTACAAAACAAATCGAAAAGACGTTGCGATCCACCTCTTTTGATGCCCACTCATTAGGTTATTCCGAGCCCAAGGGTGATAAGAGACTTCGCCAATGTATAAGTGTTTATTTAGAAACAAAAGGGATCAACGCAAGTCCCAGCTCCCTCATGGTCGTTTCTGGCGGGCTTCAGGCACTCCAGTTGATTTCAGTTGGTTTACTTCAAAAGGGATCGTTGATTTTACATGAATCCCCTTCCTATTTAAATTCCGTTCACCCTTTTCAATCTGCGGGCATGCAATTAGTAGGTTTATCAATACAAGGCCGGGAAAGTATTCCGACACAAATAAAGCGCATCAATGGAAGGAAGAAAGCGTCACTGTTTTATACTGTTCCAACGTTTAACAATCCAACAAATACTACATGGACAAAAGAAGAAAGACTAAACCTCCTATCACTATGCAAAAAAGAACAGATTCCGATTATTGAAGATGACGTATATAGTGATTTGTGGTTTGAAAAAGAACCACCGCCACCTTTAAAATCCCTTGATGCAGATGGCCTTGTATTGCACATTGGCAGTATGTCCAAAACATTAAGCCCCGGATTGCGTATCGGATGGATTGCTGGCCCGATAACTGTGATTGAACGTTTAGCGGACATTAAAATGCAAATGGATTACGGTTCCAGTGCACTTTCCCAACACCTTGTGGCAGAATGGTTAGCAAATGGTCAATATTCAAGGCATTTAGAATGGCTAAGGCATGAGTTGATAGATCGCAGAGATTTTACATTAACCCTTCTCGATCAATATTTTTTGGGACTGGCTGAATGGCAAATACCTCAAGGCGGATTTTATATATGGTTAAAATTATGTAAACCCATCGTGAATCCAAACCTTTTCAAGCAAGCGATAAAGGAGAACATACTTCTTAATCCAGGATACATATACGAACCAAATAACCATACACATATACGGCTTTCATATTCATACGCCTCGAAGGATCAATTAGCTTATGGCATCCAAACCCTATCAAAGATCATTCGGCGGATGGTTTAACATTTTGAAGGATAGGAGACGCTCATCATGTCGAGGAGCTGCCGTGGCAGCTCCATCCTTATTGAGTAAAGTAACTTATTCGTACGTTCCTCATACCCTACAATGTCCTGCAGTTCCAGAAGATGATATCACGGATTAGCAGCTTTCATTTTTACGTTCCTCCCTTTTTGCTGGATGATGAAAAAAGAATGGTGATAGCCATGATTGATCATGATATGATCGAGGATTGCAGTAAGCGCCTCACCCTTATTCGGCTGATATGTCCCTGAACTTTCCTCAATGATGATTTTTTCTTGGTGGGGATCATAATTAATAGATGTTTTAGCACCTCTTTCAAAAAAAGAAAGGGTTACCTCCTGACATAGAGGAAAATCCTGATAGGGTGAATTTGAGCGGGGATCCTTTTCAAAGGGGGAATGGACGTGCTGAAGTGCATCAAAGAAACTCGGTTTTGTAAGATTTGAACTGTCGCTTCCTCTCCTTTCGAATTTCACTGTAATTGCAAGACTACTTACTTTATTGCTGGATTTCTTCTTATAATTCATAGATACCCTCCTTTTAATAGGTTCTTTATACCTAATTCTTTCATCCTATTCCATATCCCTGCCGGAAAATGAAAATACTTCCTCACTAATAGATTTACATATTAGCACGGTGAAAACGCAGTAAACTACTCCAAAATCATCACGAAAGAATTCATACTTCCAATCCATAACCGGGAATCTTATTACGCAAAAACAGCCCTCTTGGATAAGAGGGCTGCCTTTCGTTATTTTTTTGCTTTATTGATGTTAAAGGATTTCTTCGATTCATTTCCTGCAAGATCGGTCACCTTAAATTCAATCTTGTTGTTGCCTGTTTTAAGCGGCAGCTCCAAATCCTCTATCTTCTTCTTATAGGCACGCATTTTGTATGGTTCCTTGAATTCATGATAGAATACTTCGCTTCCGTTCAGGTAAAGGCGGATTTCATCGAAATTATCCTCTACCGTCACGTCCACTTTTGGATTCTTTCCTTTGGCTCCCACAGTTTCCGGTACACCTTTAACTTTTAACCCTGGCTTTGTTGCATCGACCATAATCGTCCGTTTAAAGGAAACCGTGTTATCCCACTTATCGGTTGCTTTAACCGTGAAGCTTTGGACACCATCTACAAATTTCTTTTCATATGAGAATTGATATTTATTATTCGTCTTGTTATACGTTACAGGTACCGTTTTATTGTCGATTTTAAATTCCGTTATTTCCGACGCTTCTTCAATTTCTCCAGTTATTTTGATTTTAGTTTTATTGTTCACGCTCAAGGCTTCAGGACTCTTGATCTTTACAGCTGGTGCATGATTATCTATCGGAGCCGAATCGCTTGCTAATTCGGTTTCAGCCGTTTTTTCATTACCTGCATAGTCAATTGCCACAACCTGAACCTTTTCCCCTTTTACATCAGGTAGGGTGAATTGTTTCGCATTCGCCGGGAGCGGTTCCTCCATGATGGATGCTCCATCGACTTGTACATCGTAATAAGCAAGCCCTGAACCATTCAAATTATCCTTACCTTGGATGGTCAACACATTGCCTTTTTTCGAAATCTTGACTGTCGGCTTTACCGTATCGATTTTGATAGGCATTTTAAACGTCTGCCATTTCGCACCCTCGTAATCTATCATCGCTTTGATTTCAAAATAATAGACCCCATCCTTAGCGAGTGCGTTATTAATTTTACCGTCCCATTTACGGGCCGGATCCAGGGTGTATGCAGTCCCTTGTCCGCCATCATAATAGTCCTTACGTACATTATTCTCTGTGCGAAGTTTCCGGACCGACTTGTTTTCACCATTCAATATATTGTATTCTACCTTTTTCGCATTCCTTAAGAATGATAGGACCGGCACGAAGTCATCCTGTGCACCATCACCATTTGGGGAAATTGCAATATTTTTGCCATTGAATGTTTTTCCCGCAGGGTCATAGCCGAGATAAGTGAAATCTTCACCTGCTGTCGATACTCCTCCTGCCATGCCATAGAAAGACTCTTTGTCATATTTAGTGCCATCCAGGATCGGGGCTTTGTCCCACTCTCCTTTAAACCCTACATACGGTACATTCAGTGCCGGATTCGTATCGGCTGGATCCTTCAATGAAATGAACCCTTCAACAAAATATCCGTTTGGAAAGACCTTGTCAATGTCTACAAGAGTCTGAAGGTCATCGCCAAGTACCTTTGCATCGGATATGTCCACCTTCACTTCGAATGTAACCGATTTTTTTGCAGGAACGGTAATCTTATTTGTATTTTTATTATTGATTTTAATCGAAGCGTTCTTAATTTCCTGTGCTTCCAGCTCATTAGCGGAATAACCCAGTTGTCCCTGGATTGCATAGTCCGTTTGGATGTTTCCTTTTACATCATACTTGACCGCTTTGTTGCTGAAGTTTTCAACCTTTAAAGTGAAGGCGAACTTATTGCCGATCTCCTTCAGTGCAACCTTCGCTTCTTTCGTGAATGCCTCGGTCACGACAGCAGGTGTGGACAATGCGGATTGCAGCTGCATGACTCCGGCTCCCTGCCTTCGAGGCGAGTAAGGGTTTTCCCAGTCAAGGGCCTTATTGACGACACCCTGATCCGTTAATGGTTTTGAAGTATTCATCATCAGATTCTTAGCTAAATTAGCCCGGGCAGATCCATCTAATTTAAATTCTTTATCCACTCTTTCAAGAACCAGTGCCGAGCCTCCGGAAACATGTGGTGCCGCCATCGAAGTACCGCTCATCATTCCATATTCATCGTTGTTCAGCGTCGAATAAATTTGTCCGCCTGGAGCAGTGATTTCTGGTTTGAAATCCAAGTTCGGTGCGACTCCCCATGAACTGAATGAGCTCATTTTCCCTGCTTCTGGATTTACAGCTTTTGTTTTATCACCATTAAAGGTAATCTTCACCTTTTCGCCATCCGTTAAGGCCGCTTTCAGCTTTGCACCATCCGATTTCAACATGAACAGCTGAGGAATGGTGATGCTTGGATCTGTGGCCATGGAAATATACCCGTCAGCATTATTGTAAATGATGACTCCTGTCGCTCCTGCTGCCTGGGCATTTTGCGCCTTTTCTATAAAAGAAAGCGTGCCCCGCTCGATGAGGGCGAACTTGCCTTTAACATCCACTTTGGAAAGCTCATCCGGCGTCCCAAGACCTGCAGCCACCAAGTCATGTGTTTTATCCTTCAAAGCATTGGGATGTACGCTTGAAGCCGACATGAACGGAGCTTTACCTGCTTGTCCGTTTATATCATAAGTCGCTGCATCCAAATCCATATAGTTATTCTCTACCGATGCCACTTGTACAGAGTCGTAAGCAAGCCCAGGTGAACCTGAAACACCAATATCCGGGTTCGAGGCTGATGGGTTTGCAAATCCATTTCCAAAGTGCGCCGAGTTTCCTGCTGAAATAGACATCAGGATCCCATTATTAACAGCCCTGGATACCGCCTGCTGCTCCGGATCTTCTGCCGATACAAAACCTGCAGTGGAGCCAAGGCTCATATTCAGCACATCCGCCCCAAGGATGATGGCATCGTCAATCGCCTTAATGTATATATCGCCCCATGTTGTCTGCATGTCGGGATCATTCCCGAAGACCTTTAAAGCAAGCAGCTGGGCTTCAGGAGCAACCCCTTTAATGCCGCCGTTCTCTTCATCTCCATTGGCACCGGCCGTACCTGCTACATGCATTCCATGCATGGAAGCCCCTTCACCAAGGTCAAGGATTTCTTCATTTTCATCCATGTAATTGTATCCATAAGGTACCTTCGCCGTATAATAATTGCCTAATAGATGGCTAGATTCCTTCATCCCGCTTATTTCACTTTCAGTCAGTTCAGCCTTAGTCTCGTCGTTCAGTACCATATCACGGTGAGATGGGTCGATTCCAGTATCAATAATCCCGACGACCATCCCTTCCCCTTTATATCCATATTCCCGCCAAGCTTCCTGGGCTTGGACAAGTTCTTTACTATAAAGCATTTCGGGTTTTTCTACAGGACGTTCATATTCATTCGCAATATGTACTTCAGCAACTTCAGGCATGGCTTCCACCTTTTTGATTTCACCATACTGAAGTTCACCACTGAACCCATTGACGACTGTCGTAAAACTTTCAAGTTCTTTGAAAGCTATTTTTTTCTCTTTCACCTTTTTTTTCAATTTCTTCTGATTAGCTAGCTTTTCGGACTTTAATTGTTGTTTCTTAATTTTCGATAACTGTTTAAAAAGTTTCCCTTCTTTCGAAGCTGTTTCTATTGCCGGGGCTTCCTTCATCTCTACGATGACCCTAACCTTCTCATTACTTTTGTATTTTTTCCCCAAATCATTTTTCTTCAGCTTTATAATACTTTCCTGATTCTTCTTACCTGCACCGCCCGAGCCTGTCGGGGGATCTGGGAGCTTGGCTGCGGAAACGCTTGCAGTAAATACTAATAGAAAGATTGCTAGAATGGACAAACTGCGTTTAATCAAAGAACTTTCCTCCTCTAAAATAATCAATTTTTGGAATATTCTTACTGAGTATAAAAGTATCACAACTTTTGGGGTGATTTTAAGGGGTAATAGTCACTATTTTCCTATTTTGAACTAGGATTATGTTATTATTTTTCATATTTTAATAGATTTACAAGATAAACGACAAAAAGATGGTGATGTTAAACTAACATCACCCCAGACTGTAGACAAACTCGATGAAAATCGAGTTTGTCTATTTTTATGGCTTGTACAATTTGGACGTTGATTTCCACT